>NZ_VOZA01000042.1:0-25404 GCF_013420015.1 Acinetobacter sp. YH12039
TCAAGTGAATTTGTTTGAAAGAAGAACTTTAAAAGCTTTATTTTCACCCGATAAAATACCCATAAAACAAGAGGAAGCTCAAATGAGCTTCCTCTTGTGAAAAATTGTGGGACAGCAGTGAGCATGACGCTCCCTTTTTATTGAGTTTATTCAGCTTCTGTTGGGACGAGCATCAGCACAGATTCATTTAATAACATGGCAATATCTTCTAAGATATCAGCATCATATAAAGATTCGTCTAGCGCTAGACTTTGGCCATCGGCAATGGTTTTTAAATGCACTGCAAATTCGTCTGAGATACAGATTCCTTCGCCATTTGCCCAAAACAAAATATCACCGTCTTGCTCTGTATATAGTAAGCGTGAAGCCGGTTCTAACATGAGTTGATAGCCTTGATCTAAGGCCTCTTCAAGATCACCAGTGCCGATTTCTTCGGCTTCAGGAATATTGTCAGGATATTTAGGTTCTGACATTAAGCTCATGATTGCATCTTCAAGTACGGTTGAATTTTGCAATTGTTCAAATAACTTTTCTTTTAAATACTCAAGTTCATTTTCAGTCACTTGGCCGATCGCACTGATTTGGTCACGTAAAATGTCAGTTAATGGATTTTTAAGTAGGGGATTGTCTGTGAATTTGTCTGTCACTCGATCCATCATTTCAGTGACATTTGGCATGCGGAAGCCAAATGAATACGTCAGACATTCATCTTCAGCTACGCCATAGTGTGATAGGCCTGGTGGCACATAAAGTAAGTCGCCGGGAGCAAGTACTTCATCAAAATGAACGTCCATTTCTGGCAGTAAGCGAAGCGGTTGACCTTCGACAAATGAAGTATCTGCATCACACATCTGACCCAATTGCCAACGGCGGTGACCATAGCCTTGTACGAGGAATACATCGTAAAAATCAAAATGTTGCCCGACAGAGCCACCTTTTTGTGCATACGACACCATGATGTCATCACGACGCCATTGCGGAATAAATGAAAACTGCTTCCATAGCTCGGCTAGGTCAAAAGAATAATGATCGACAGCTTGAACCAATAAAGTCCACAGTTTCGGCATTTTTTGAAAATCGGCTTTAAGTAGTGGAGAAGATTTTACTGTCCATTGGTTAGGATCACGATCTTTTTGTTTGATGAGACGTGCAGTGACGTTATCTTCTAAAGCCAATTCAAGAACATCTTTCGGTTCAAGTATTTGGGTAATTTCAGGGAGTGCATTACGAACCAATAATGGTTTTTTTTGCCAATATTCGGCAAGGAATTGTTCAGCGCTGATGCCGCCGAGGATGTCAAGAGAATGAGCCATAGCTAAATACATACAATTTCAATGGATATATTGTCCCTTGAGATTCCTGTTTTTAGCAAGGCTCTATTTCATTAAATTATTGCGATTAGCTTGAGACTATTTTAAAGGATTGTCTTTGAGATATTGCATGACTAATTTTTCAACTTCCAAATCATAGCTATTGGCAGCAGCCGTAGTCGCTGAAAATTTCATGAATTGCTCAAAATGTGCATTGGTGTCAATTTTAGTATTTTCTTTATCAGACATTAATTTGAAATGATTCGGCATGACTTTTGCCATCATTTCAACGTTTTCGGTTTGTAGTTTTAGAAGTTTTTTCACTTCAACTGTTTGTGGTTGAATGCTTTCAAATTTTTGTTTGCCTAGAGCAACCAGTTTATTGATTTGTTGTTCTGGTGAGTTACTCCCACCGGTTTTGGTTTTAGTGCCTAGTTGTTGAATGATTTGCTCCTACATTGCAGCGCCTTGTTGTTCTAATTCAGCATAGATAAATTTATATTGAACCCATTCATTGACTAAGTTTTTATTGTATTGCTGAGAGTTGGTCATAGTTTGATTCACTGTATTGGTATGACCGTTTGTCGAACAAAATAGAAGGCTAATGCTAATGAGGCTAGATGAAAGTAAATTAAACTTTTTCATGTTTTCAGTTCTTGGTTGTAATAAATAAGTAAGTGACTTTTTAATCATTAGCCCATAAAGAGCTAATGATGTGGTTTATTATGCTGTAACAGATAAAGATTTTAAAATTATGGGACTAAGATCTTAAGCTCACGCAAAATATTGCAGAGTTTAATCATCGGCATACCCATGAGTGTAGTTTGGTCTTGCCCGATCATTTCTTCAAATAAGCTAATCCCTAAACTTTCACATTTAAAACTGCCAGCGCAGTGTAACGGTTGTTCAACCTGAACATAACGTTCAATTTCAGGCAAGCTTAGTTTGCGAAATTTCACTTTATAGTGCTCGACAAGGGTTTGTTCAAAACCTATCGATTTTTGTTGGACACTGAGTGCAGTACTGAAATAAACGATTTTGTCAGAGTTGGCTTGAAGCTGCTTAACGGCTTTTTCATCGCAAAGCGGTTTACCAATAAAAATATCTGGTGCGCCTTCGCGCCATGCGACTTGGTCAGAACCAATCACAATTGCGTCTGGGTGTTGGTTTGCAATCGCAGAAGCTTTTTCAAATGCCAGTCGCTTTGCTAACTCATCGGCGTGGTTTTCACCGCGAGGTGTTTCGTCTATATCTGGTACGATTGAGTGGTAATCAATCCGTAAACGGTCCATCAGGTCTTTACGGGTTTGGCTGCTAGAAGCCAAAATGATTTTGGGAGTACTCATTACACTGCATATTCCATAAGTACATCAAGCGGCACATAAGACAGCGCCGCTTGGTGACACGCTTGTATTTTAATAGGTGGGGCAAATCCTTCTTGATACGCTTCCACCCAGCGAGTCACACAGATACACCAGAAGTCTCCAGGTTGTAGTCCTGGAAAACCAACTTCGGGTAAGGGTGTGATTAGGTCATTGCCAACTTTTTGGGAAAAGTTTAAAAATTCAGATGTCATTTGTGCACACATCGTATGCTGACCAAGGTCTGTTGTTGCTGTATGGCAAAAGCCATTTCTAAAATATCCGGTAATCGGATCAAAACAACAGCTTGCCAAGGGTTCGCCTAAAACATTTAAACGATTAATATTTGGGTCTGGATGAATCGACATAAGCGCTGAATCTTTATAAGGCTTTTCGCTATCATAACAAAACTTTGGCTCTACATAGCTTTTCTGCAAAAGAAGCTAACGTTTTTCTGCATAATCATTTAAAATCGTCGCGTTTTGATATCAATAAAAGAGAGTAATGCATGAACTTTCAGCGTATGACTGACCTAGATTTGGCGGGTAAACGTGTTCTGATCCGTGAAGATCTTAACGTACCAGTTAAAAATGGCGTGATTACAAGCGATGCGCGTTTACGTGCGGCGTTGCCAACAATTAAAGCAGCTTTAGAAAAAGGTGCTGCTGTAATGGTGTATTCACACTTAGGTCGTCCTGTTGAAGGTGAGCCTAAAGCAGAACAGTCTCTAGCACCTGTAGCCGCTTATTTAACAGAAGCTTTGGGTCAAGATGTTCAATTGATCACTGACTATTTGGATGGTGTTGACGTTGTGCCAGGTCAAGTGGTTTTACTTGAAAACTGCCGTTTCAATGTAGGTGAAAAGAAAAACAATCCTGAATTATCTGCTAAATACGCAGCACTTTGTGATGTTTACGTAATGGATGCATTTGGTACGGCTCACCGTGCAGAAGCATCGACTGAAGGTGTAGCACGTTGTGCAAAAGTGGCTGCTGCAGGTCCTTTACTTGCTGCTGAGCTTGATGCACTAGGCCGTGCACTTAAAACTCCTGCAAAACCAATGGTTGCGATTGTTGCAGGCTCAAAAGTTTCTACTAAATTAGATGTATTAACTTCACTATCTGACATCTGTGATCAATTGATCGTGGGTGGTGGTATTGCTAATACATTCTTAGCTGCTGCAGGCTTCAATGTTGGTAAATCACTTTGTGAAAATGACTTGATCGACACAGCAAAAGCCATTGCAGCAAAAGTATCTGTACCACTTCCAACAGATGTGGTTGTTGCTGATGCTGCTGAAATTGATTTTGCAGACTTCCTCGGTTCATTAGCTGCTGCAAAAGCTGTTGTGAAAAAAGTTGAAGATGTAACAGACAACGATATGATTTTGGATGTAGGTCCTGAAACTGCAAAAGCATTTGCTGAGATTTTGAAAACTTCAAAAACTATTCTATGGAATGGTCCAGTAGGTGTGTTTGAAGTTGATCAATTCGGCGAAGGCACTAAAGCATTGTCTTTAGCGATTGCTGAATCTGAAGGCTTCTCGATCGCGGGTGGTGGTGACACGCTTGCTGCAATTGATAAATATGAAGTTGCAGACAATATTGGTTACATCTCGACTGGTGGTGGTGCTTTCCTTGAATTCGTTGAAGGTAAAACTCTTCCTGCTGTAGCAGCGCTTCTTGACCGTGCTTAATTTAGTATTATTAATAAGATAGTACAGTATTAAAAAAGGTTGGCTTCGGTCAGCCTTTTTTATCGCCCATTCATTTTGCCGTCATCAAAGTGCAATATTTCTGCAATAAAATTCATCGCAACACCTAATTTGCAGTAGTAGGAAACAACGATGAACTTAAAACTTGCACTTGCTGTACTTTTAATCGCACCATTAACTTTGACAGCTTGTGCTAAAAAAGAGTCTGCACCAACGGAATCAGAAGCATCTGCTGTTGCCGTAGACAATGCTCAAACAACGCCAGAACAACAAAAAGCCATTGATGAACTTGATAAGCCAGTATTGGATGAAAAGAACCAAGATGTTCCTGCTGAAATTGCAAATGCACCTGCAGACGAAGCAACAGCTGACGCTGAAACAGCCGCTTCAGCAACAGCAGCTCACTAAGATTGTTGTCTTTATTTAAAAAGTCCCTGCAAATGCAGGGATTTTTTTTTAAATAGTGTTATTTGTTGCTGAATTGAAATGATTGAGCATGTAGAATATGCGGCATTACCTGGGAGGATATTATGGCTCTTATTTCATTGCGCCAGCTCTTGGATCACGCCGGCGAACATGCTTACGGCGTACCAGCATTCAACGTAAACAACTTAGAACAAATGCGTGCAATTATGCTTGCAGCAGATGCAACAAATTCACCTGTAATTGTACAAGCATCTGCGGGTGCACGTAAGTATGCAGGCGCTCCGTTCTTGCGTCATTTGATTTTGGCAGCAATCGAAGAATGGCCACATATTCCTGTGGTTATGCACCAAGACCATGGTACTAGCCCTGATGTATGTCAACGTTCTATTCAACTTGGCTTCTCATCAGTGATGATGGACGGTTCTTTAGGTGAAGACGGTAAAACGCCAACTTCATACGAATACAACGTAGACGTGACTCGTCGTACTGTTCAAATGGCACATGCGTGTGGCGTTTCAGTAGAAGGCGAAATCGGTTGTTTAGGTAGCCTTGAAACTGGTATGGCTGGTGAAGAAGATGGTGTAGGCGCTGAAGGCGTACTTGATCATTCTCAGCTTTTAACTTCAGTTGAAGAAGCGCGTTCATTTGTAGCTGATACCAATGTTGACGCACTTGCAATTGCAGTGGGTACTTCACACGGTGCGTACAAATTTACTCGCCCACCTACAGGTGACATCTTAGCGATTGACCGTATTAAAGAAATTCACGCTGCGTTACCAAATACGCATCTTGTAATGCACGGTTCAAGCTCTGTGCCACAAGAATGGTTAGCTGTAATTAATGAATTCGGTGGTAACATCGGCGAAACTTATGGTGTTCCAGTAGACCAACTTGTAGACGCAATCAAACACGGTGTTCGTAAAATTAACATCGATACTGACTTACGTCTTGCATCTACAGGTGCTATGCGCCGTATGATGGCTGAAAAACCAGCTGAATTTGACCCACGTAAATTCTTCTCTGCAACTGTTGATGCGATGAAACAAATATGTATCGATCGTTATGAAGCATTTGGTACAGCGGGTAATGCTGACAAGATTCGTCCAATTTCTTTAGAGAAAATGGTGAGTCACTATAAATAATTTGTCTTGAGATAGATTATTTTTGAAGAAAAGCCCACAATTAAGTGGGCTTTTCTTTGATTTGAACTTAGAAAAATTGCTTTAAATACAACTCAAGAATAAGAGCGTGTCATGGAATTGATCTTTGCTGCCGCGATTTGCAGTGTTCTCGTTTCAGTAATTCTAAAACTATGTCGTGATCGGGGTTTTAACCCTGCACAAATGATCACATGGAATTATGCATCTGCGAGTATTTTATGTTTTCTATGGTTTCAGCCGGATCTAGCTCATATTTCGATTAATAAAACACCATGGGTTTTAATTGCGGCTTTGGGTGTATTACTGCCGACGATTTTTTATTGTTTAGCACGTTCACTGCAAACAGCAGGTATTTTAAAAACCGAATTGGCTCAGCGCTTATCTGTTGTACTTTCTCTTAGCGCAGCCTATTTTATTTTCAGTGAATATTTTAATGCCATTAAGCTCATTGGTATTGCACTTGGTGTACTTGCGGTATTACTGATTTTATTTTCACAGCGCAAGGGAAGCATTGATGGAAAGCAGGGGATTTTATTTTTATTAAGCGTTTGGGCAGGCTATGCACTGATTGATGTGCTATTAAAATTTGCCTCAGGTTTGGGCATGCAGTTTGCGGTGACTTTAAATTTGGTGTTTATTTGTGCATTTTTACTTTCGAGCATTTATAACATCGTACAGCACGGCAGTTTGGGGCAGACCAAAAATATCCTCGCTGGATTGGGCTTAGGTCTCTTAAACTTTGCCAATATCGCACTGTATGTGAAAGCCCACATGTTGCTTAAAGACACACCTGCAATCGTGTTTGCTGGAATGAATATTTTGGTCGTGGTTTTAGGTGTGGTTGCGGGCCTCATCATCTTTAAAGAAAAATTGAGAGTCGCAACCGTCTTTGGTTTGATTGCAGGGATCATGAGTGTGGTTTGCTTAGCATATGCCATGTATGTCTAAGATAATTTTTAGCAAAAACGATCGGGTGTTGTAGCAAATCATCCCATTCAGCCACGCCCATGAGCAGTCCTTGATCTCGACAGGTTGGACACTCAGGGCAGTGATGATCAGTATATTGATAAGTATGTAGATACATTTGATGGCAATGACTGCATTCAAACTTCATCGGCATTTGTAGTAAATATGACATGTCCCACCTCTGCTTGATTTGTTGTTCTGATTCAAATTATTCAGCAAAGTTCAGACCAATTTATAAATATTATATTTTCTCACATTGTTACTAAATATGTCGTTATTAAAAAAGCCCTCGTATTGAGGGCTTTTAGTTTTAGATGTTTACTTAACGTGTGAGTTGTTGAAAACGTTGTAAGGTATTTTCAAAATAACATTTACCCACAGCAACAGGGTGCTTCAGAAAATCTTGAGTTTCAATGGTGCCTTGTAACTGACCCGGTTGTTTACAGTTTGGGCAGTTTGGATAGCTATGGAGCATATCGCCCGCATATTTTTGTAAATAAACCGTATTGCACGCTTCGCAATGAAATTTCATAGGTAATTTTATAGCTGTAGGCATAGGGAGAAACCTGAGTATATTTTGAGCAGAATATACTCGATAATTGTTTAAATAATAAGTCCCGAAATGACAAAAAAGAGGCAAAATTGCCCCTTACGTCGGTTTTATGGAAAGCTTAGAGGTGTGTAAAAATTTCTTCAGCATTCAGACGTGATTTAGGTAATTTCGCATTGAAATCATTTTCGCTACGATAGCCTAAAGTCATCAGTACAGAAGGAATCAAGTTTTGTTCAACTAAGCCCAATTCTTCAGTGATGATCGCTTCGTCAAATCCACCAATCGGTGTTGCATCCACACCTTCAATGCCTGCTGCCAAAAGCATTTGACCTAAAGCAATAAATGTTTGGTTTTCAGCCCAACGTTGAATATCACCTTTTTCATTACGATAATAATCGACATAACCTGTACGGCTGTCTTTTTGACCTTGTTTGGCTTTGTCATCTTTAAAGCGACCACTACGATCATCCTGATTTAAAAGATTATCTAAATGCTCTGCAGTGATGTCTGCTTTAGTACAGAATAAAATCGTATGTGATGAATCTAAAACTTTTGGGGCATTGTAGGCATATTTTCCTACTAAGGCTTTGGCAATGCGTTGTTTGGCTGCATCATGATCTGCAATAAAAAAATGCCAAGGCTGAATATTAATGGAAGATGGTGTTAAACGGAGTATTTGTAATAAACGCTCAAATTGTTCCTGTGGAATTTTTTTAGCAGGATTATATGCTTTCGTGGTATAGCGTTGTTTTGATACGTTTAACAGATCCATCGAATATCTCCAGATATAGTTTGCTGTAGTTTAGCGGATAAATGGCCAAATGGTCTAAGGAGAAAATTTTCCAAAGATAGATCTTAGTCGTATATGCTGTACTCATTGGCTAAAAATTAACAGATTTAAGCTGTATGAAGTGCGAATTAGAGTTATATAAAATCATAAGATAGATAAATGCTATTGGTAGTTTTTGCCAAAAGGCGTTTAATCAATTGTAGTTAATCATAGTTTAAGCATGAGACAGCAGCGATGGATTACACCAATCATTTCAAGAAAAAATTAAAAACCGAACAGCAGATTGGTTTGTGGGTCGGTTTAGCCGATGCTTATGGGACTGAAATAGCTGCAAATGCAGGTTATGACTGGTTGCTGATTGATGGCGAGCATGCCCCAAGTGACTTGCGGACGACATTATCGCAATTGCAAAGTATTGCTGCATATCCTTCGCAAGCCGTAGTTCGACCTCCAATTGGTAGTGTGCAACTGATTAAACAACTGTTGGATATTGGTGCGCAAACCTTGCTGATACCTATGGTTGAAACTGTTGAACAAGCTCAACTTATGGTTAAGGCAGTACGTTATCCACCCGAGGGTATTCGAGGCGTTGGTGCAGCATTAGCACGTGCAACACGTTGGAACAGTATCCCTGACTACTATGCAACGGCACATGAAAATATCTGTTTACTGATTCAGATTGAGTCGGTAGAGGGGATTAAAAACTTAGATGAAATACTGAAAATTGAAGGCATCGATGGGGTATTTATTGGTGCGGTGGATTTGTCAGCGACGATGGGTTATCAGGGGAATCCGAACCATCCTGAAGTACAAAAAACCGTGATTGATGCGATTCAGCGTATACGTAAGGCTGGAAAAGCAGCAGGTATTTTGTCGACACAACATGATGCGACTCAGAAGTATATCGAGTTAGGCACAGAATTTGTTGCTGTGGGTGTCGATACCAGTGTGCTCATGAATTCGTTACGAGAGCTTTTATCGAAGTATAAAACCGATACTCAAGTGACGATAACAGAAGGTGGTTACTAAGTGGTAAAGCCTTGGTTATATTATTCACTGTGTAGGTAATTAATTTACTTGATGGTTAAAAAATTAATTCAATAATTTAAGCAAAAGTAGCCACTTAGAATATATGTCAGTCCTACTTTTGCTAATCAAAGCGCAATATTGTATACTTCTGCTTAACTCGAAGCGGGTAATGTTCCTGCTTATCTTTTTTATTTAGCTGATTGTGATTTATCTGTATTCAAGCTTCTGACTTGAATCATATCTTTGTAACTACAGAATTATTATTCCAAACCCGATTGATTAATCTCTTTGTTCTGTCACAAAAAGCTCACATGTTGAGTAAATCTTTTGAATATTTTAAATACTTGGCAAACTGCCAAAGCCGTAAATGGCGATGAAATTAATGTGAAATTGGTGCCTTTAAAACGTCAACAAAATACCAATGCTGGTTTAATTTGGGTTGATGTTGGGCAAATGATTGAATTAGAAACAGGCGAGACCTTTAACCTGAATCTAGATGGCAAAAGCTTCTATACTGGCCCAAACCAGCTATATCGCTTAGCCTAAAAGCAAAAAACAGCAGATCATCTGCTGTTTTTTTTTGCTTAATTAAAAGTCTACGTTGGCATGGTCTGGATACGTACATTAAATCAGATATGATGGTAAATTTTTCTATAGGCTAACGATTAGAAAGCTATAGACTAGTAAGACCAGATTTTTAATTTTAAATCACTTACAGATGGGTTTTCATTAAACTCTAATATTTGAGCTTGTTCTGCACGCCAGTCCCCTAAAACGATACGTGATTTGCCGTGCACATCATGTATTTGGGGGCGGTGGGTATGTCCATGAATCAGTAGATCGGCTTGCTCTAAAGCCTTTTCTACAGCTTCGGCATTTACATCCATAATGTCATAGGATTTAACTTGCTTGGTTTCAGTACTTTTTTTGCGGAAACCATTGGCGATTTTTTGTCGAATGCTAAGCGGTAAGCTTTTTAAGAAACCTAAAAGGAACGGATTACGAATCACTTTACGAAACTTTTGGTAAGACACATCATCGGTGCAAAGTAAATCGCCATGTTCGAGGCGAATTTTATAGTTGCTAATGTGGAGATAATCAACGTCTTGTAATAATTGACCGTGAAATTTATCTAAAAACTTTTGACCCAATGCAAAGTCACGATTACCTACTTGGAAATAAATTTGATTTCCCAAAGCAGTAAAATCTTTAAGCGCTGCAATGATTTCGTCTAACCATGGGGCAGTAAAGTCATCACCAATCCAAGCATTAAACCAATCACCTAAAATATACAGCTGGGTATTTTGAGTTTTGTATTGTTCTAACAAAGCTAAAAACCCCCGAACGAGTCGAGGGTGTTCAGGTGACAAATGTAAATCAGCGATAAACAGATAGGTCACGAATCTTTTCCTTATTCTAAAAATCCCTCCCAGCCTCCCTTTGGAAAAGGGAGGAGTTCCGACATTTATTTCATATTGAAACTCCCTCCTTTATTAAAGGGACTTGCGCAGCAATGCTACTCAGGGAGAATTTAAAAATTATTCAGAAATGATTTTAGCTGATTCGATTACAACGTTCTCTAGAGGAACGTCTGCGTGGTAGCCACGGTTACCAGTACGAACGCTTTTGATTGCGTCAACAACGTCAAGACCTTCAACTACTTTACCAAATACTGCATAGCCCCAACCTTGCGCTGTTTTACCAGTGTGATTAAGGAAAGAGTTGTTTTTCACGTTAATGAAGAATTGAGCTGAAGCAGAGTGAGGTGCTTGAGTACGTGCCATAGCGATCGTACCAACATCATTGCTTAAACCGTTGTCAGCTTCGTTTTCAATAGAATCACGAGTTGTTTTTTCTTTGAAGTTTTCATCCATGCCGCCGCCTTGGATCATGAAACCATCAATAACACGGTGGAAAATCACGCCGTCATAGAAACCATCGCGAACATACTGTAAGAAGTTTTCAGCAGTTTTAGGTGCTTTTTCAGTGTTAAGCTCAAGAACAATACGACCTTTATTGGTGTTTAATTCGACTTGAGGAAAACTCATTGTGTAATCTCCTGTACATGGACATGAAAGCCATGGGTTTTTTGGTTGTGAGAAGCATAAGCAAACTGTAAACTACAAGGCAAGTAAAAACGTTACTTTCTTTGTTAAAAATAAAGAAAAGCGTTTTAATTATCCTAATTTTATCTTTATAGAAGTGATTTTATTACCATGAAGCCAAACGATGTTGTTTCATCCCTGCCTAACAATCCGACAACCAAGAACAATGCCCCTGTCGAAGCTGCGCAGCAGGAACAACAGCCAGGCTTAGATTTTGTACGTCAAGTTATTACAGATGATTTATCTGCAGGTCGTACAGAACAAGTTGTAACACGTTTTCCACCAGAGCCAAACGGCTACCTACATATTGGTCATGTAAAAGCCATTTGTTTGAACTTTGGTATTGCTCAAGAATTCGCAGGTCTATGTAACCTCCGTTTCGACGATACAAACCCTGATGCCGAAGAACAAGAGTATGTAGACGGTATTGCCAATGACGTGAAATGGCTAGGTTTTGAATGGAACGGCGAGCCACGTTATGCATCGAGCTATTTTGATCAGCTTTACACTTGGGCAGTTCAATTGATTGAACAAGGTGATGCCTATGTGGATTTGCAAAGCCCTGAAGAAATCAAACTAAACCGTGGTAATTTTGTTGAGCCGGGTAAAAACTCACCGCAACGTGATGCTAGCGTAGAAGAAAACTTAGCGCGTTTTGAACAAATGCGTAATGGTGAGTTGGGAGAAGGTCAGGCAGTACTACGTGCCAAAATTGACATGACTTCACCTAACATTCATATGCGTGATCCTATTTTGTATCGTATTTTGCATTCTGAACATCACCAAACTGGTGATAAATGGAAAATGTACCCAATGTACGATTATGCGCATCCATTATCAGATGCCATTGAAGGAGTTACGCATTCACTGTGTACACTTGAGTTTGTTGATCACCGTCCATTCTATGACTGGGTTGTAGAAAAAGTTAAATCACCATCTGTACCACGTCAGTACGAATCAAGCCGCTTAAATGTGGATTACACCATTACCTCTAAGCGTAAATTACGTAAATTGGTTGAAGGTGGTTTTGTGAATGGTTGGGATGACCCGCGTATGCCGACCGTTGTAGGTATGCGCCGTCGCGGCTTTACTCCAGAAGGTCTGCGTGACTTCTGTAAACGTGTCGGTGTAACAAAAGTCGATGGCAGTATCGTGGATGTTGCAATGCTTGAATACTGCATCCGTCAGTCTTTAGAAAATACTGCTTCGCGTGGTATGGCAGTGTTGAATCCACTCAAAGTGACTTTAACTAACTTGCCTGAAGCAATGGATTTGGTACATGCACGTCATCCAAACGTTGACATGGGTGACCGTATCATTCCGTTGACTCAAGACATTTACATTGATCGTAAAGACTTTGAAGAAGTTGCACCTAAAGGCTTTAAACGTCTGATTCCGGGCGGTGAAGTGCGTTTACGTCATGCGTATGTGATTAAGTGCGATGAAGTGATTAAAGACGAGAACGGTGAAGTGGTTGAATTGAAATGTTCAATTGACCCTGAAACTTTAGGTAAAAACCCCGAAGGCCGTAAGGTGAAGGGCGTTGTACATTGGGTTTCTGCAAGCAAGGGTATTGCTGCGGAAGTTCGTATCTACGACCGTTTATTCACTGAATCAGACCCTGAAGTGGGTGATGACTTCCTTGCAAACTTAAATCCAGAATCACTTAAAGTGGTTCAAGCGGTCATTGAGCCTGCATTGGCAGAAGCAAAACCTGAAGATCGTTTCCAATTTGAACGTGAAGGTTACTTTGTTGCAGATCAGTTTGATCATACAGCTGAAAAACCAGTGTTTAACCGCATCTTAGATTTGAAAGACAGTTTTAAACCGGGTAAATAAAATCTTAGTTTTTAAAGGGATTCATCTTTGAATCCTCAATAGGTTAAGATCAAGTAGGTTAAGATTAAGCTCAACTTCGGTTGGGCTTTTTTCATTGTTGAGATGGTTCATTAAGGCAGTACAGAGGGGAAATAAGTGATCATTCGAAATAAAAATAATAGCTTTAAACTTTTATTTGCATGGCATGGCACGATACTCCCAAAAGTCATGCCTGCGTTGGCTGTCGTCGTGAGTTTGTCGGCGATTTTGGTGTATCTTAGCGCTGCACACTACCTGAATACGCCCGAAGTTCCAGCCATCGGGTTTACTATCTTTGGGGTAATTCTGTCGATTTTTTTGAGCTTTCGAAATACTGCCTGTTATGACCGCTGGTGGGAAGGTCGCAAGCTTTGGGGCTCATTGATTGCCAATACACGCCACATGATTCGTGATAGCCATGTCCTTGAAGATGAGCAAAGAACCGTGTTGATGTACCGTATCATGCTGTTTTGCAACTTATTACGTGATCGTTTACGCCATGAATCACAAGATATTGTACATTTTAAAGATGGTGTAGATTTAACGGAGCAGCAATGGCAGCAATGCCGAGACAATATCAACGCACCACAGTATTTACTTGAAATTATTCAAAAAGATTTAGTCAAAACCTATAAACAAGGTCAGATTACAGATATTATTTACAGCACGCTTACACGTCATACTGTAGCAATGGGTGATATCCATGCAGGCTGTGACCGTATTATGACCACGCCACTACCATTTTCCTATTCGGTGCTTTTACATCGCGCGGTGTATTCATTTTGTCTGATTTTGCCGTTTAGCCTAGAGGCCAGTTTAGGGATTTGGACACCTGTTATTGTGGCTTTGATTGCATATTTATTTTTAGGTTTGGATGCGTTAAGTGCAGAGCTAGAAGAGCCTTTTGGCTTGCAGGAAAATGATTTACCGCTGGACTCGATTGTACGAAACATTGAGCGTGAAATGTATAGCAGCTTAGAAGTTGAACTTCCGCCGCTGATTAAGACTTTTAACAGTAATTTAAGATAAATTCTTGGCCTAATTTTCAGATAAATTCGGCGATACGTACCAAGCATATTGATGCTGAAAATAATCGTCCAAGTGTCGCATAAAAGCCTGTACTTTAGGCGGAACAAAATGTCGATGCGGAATTACCACATAGATTGCAGTACTTTGAACAGGGATCTTGGGTAGAACTTGGATGAGCTGGCCAGATTGTAAATCTTCATCCACATGCCAGATGGAGTGGTTCGAAATGCCTAAACCTGCAAGTGCTGCTTGGCGTACGCCTTCACCTGAGTTGATATGAACTTGTCCTGAAACAGGTATATTTATGTTGTGTTGATCTTGGACGAATGTCCAAAGCTGCGAAACACCCTTAGGGTATTTCTGTAAAATGCATTGGTGTATAGAGAGCTCTTCTAGGGAGTGAGGTTCGCCATGTTGTTCGATATAGCTAGGCGAGGCACACAAAATACGACGGTTTAAGCTGAGCGGTTTAGCAATCAGTGATGAGTCTTCTAACTGTCCAATACGTATCGCAACGTCGATACCTGCGGAGACCAAATCTAAATTTTGATCGGTCTGTTCAATATCCAAAGTCAATGTTGGATGCAACTTGGCAAAGGCTGCAAATACTGGCCCTAAGATACGATTTCCAAAAACTTCTGAACAGGTGATTTTTAATACCCCACTAAGTTGTTGTGGTTCAGGCTGAAATTGGCCTAGCAGAGAATTAAATTGTTCGAGTAAGGGAAAACCTTGCTGCAATAAAACAGCACCCTCCTGTGTTAAATGTAGTTGCCGTGTAGTGCGATGAAATAAGCGCAGCCCTAAACTTTGTTCAAGTCTGTGTAGACGGCTACTAGCGACAGAAACAGAGAGATTGGCTTCTTTGGCAGCTTGACTGATTGAACCCAGTGCCGCCATTCGTGTGAATAAGTCGAAATCTTCAGTTAGCATTATCAATATAATCAAGAAAGTCTTTCTCGATATTCAGGGTTTTTCTGATAAATATCTGTGCCTATTCTGTGTATAAATTAAACACAGGAAATCACCATGAACTATCACAATCTAGGGCAATCTGGCTTACAAGTTTCAGAGTTCGGCTTTGGTGCAGGTACATTTGGCGGGCAAGGCCCTATTTTCTCTGCATGGGGGCAATCGAGTTTAAATGATGCCCAACGTATGATTGATCTGTGTATTGATCAAGGCGTGAATTATTTCGATACCGCAGATGCTTACTCAAATGGTGCCTCAGAGCAGATGCTCGGTGCATTACTTCAATCAAAACGCCAAGAGGTGATTATTTCCAGCAAAGTGGGTATCCGATTGAACGATGGAATCAATCAAGGTGGATATTCTAGAAGCTATTTAATACAAGCTGTGGAGGCGAGTTTAAAGCGTTTAGGCACAGATTATATTGATGTGCTGCAACTACATCAGTTTGATAGCACGACGCCACTTGAGCAGCTGATGCGCAGTTTGGATGACTTGGTACGTAGTGGAAAAGTTCGCTATATCGGTGCGTCGAATTTTTCAGGCTGGCAGCTCATGAAAGCTCAGTCGATTGCCCAACAGCAGGGCTATGAAAAGCTAAGTGTGCATCAAGTCTATTATTCTTTGATTGGACGTGACTATGAATGGGAGTTGATGCCTGCGCAGCATGATCAACAGATTGGTGCAGTGGTATGGAGTCCGCTAGGCTGGGGGAGATTAACAGGAAAATTTGATCGTGAGCATGCGATTCCAAAGCAAAGTCGACTACATGAGACAGCACAATTCGCACCACAAGTTCAACACGAAAAGTTATTTGCAGTGTTAGATGTAATGCAAGAAATCGCCATGGAAACAGGGCACTCTATCCCGCAGATTGCATTGAATTGGCTGAAAACCAGACCGACAGTTTCTAGCATTTTGATAGGCGCACGTAATGAACAGCAACTGTTGGATAACCTTGCGGCGAAAGATTGGTCGTTAAGCGTAGAGCAGTTAGCCCGATTAGACGCAGTCAGTGCAGTGTATCCACCTTATCCATACTATCCCTATTGGAATGGGCAATTTACAGAGAAGAATCCCACGCTAGTGACATCAGCATTTATTACAGAACATACAGCATAATAGGGCAATAACAATTCAGTGGTAGGCAATGATCAGTTCTCTGTGCTATCACTGAATAAAATTAAAATACTGTAGGAATGCTGATGAGTGTCGTGATTGAAACCCAGATGTTAATTCGTAAGTCCATCAATATCGTATTTAATGCTTTTGTTGATCCTTTAATAACACAGCATTTTTGGTTTAGTGCATCGAGTGGCTATCTAGAAGAAGGTAAAACCGTGCAATGGACTTGGCAGAAATATAATGCAGTCGCCGATGTAGACGTGCTGAGTATTAAGGAAAACAAATTAATTCAAATACAGTGGGGAGAACCAAAAACTCAAGTCGATTTTATTTTTGAGCAGATTAGCCCGATGGAAACCTACGTTCGTATCAAAAATTCAAAGATTCCTCTGCAAGGTCAGGCATTAATTGATTTTATTATCGATAGTACAGGTGGTTTTACAACGGTTTTGGATGCAGCCAAAATTTATTTAGAACATGGCCTGCAAAGCAATTTGGTTGA
This sequence comes from Acinetobacter sp. YH12039, assembly GCF_013420015.1. NCBI lineage: Bacteria > Pseudomonadati > Pseudomonadota > Gammaproteobacteria > Moraxellales > Moraxellaceae > Acinetobacter > Acinetobacter sp. YH12039. The sequence goes on from NZ_VOZA01000042.1 coordinate 16,897, forward strand.
AGATAAATTTCCACCTTTTAGCAATGCGAACTTTTAGCAATGTGAAGAGTGACCAAAATTAAGCATGACATCTGATACGCCGTAAGGAAAAGCTTGTGTATTAGCGCAGTATTTCTAAGCAATGTGCTGATGTATTGAAATTTGATAAAGCCACGGTTCAATGCTGCTGCAGTGAATTAACGATTTTTATGTTCTTCACGCTTTAAATAGGTATAAACCGGCATCTGCATTTTGGCTTTTTCGCGCAGTTTCTTTTTGATATAGAACACCAGTGCAAAGCAAGTAGTGGTCACGGTCAGCATCATACTGCTCATAAAACTCATCAGAGAACTGACATAGCCAATCGTGGTGAGTCGGTTCATCATACGGAACACTTGAGGACTACTTTCAACGCCGGTAATAGCCCATGTGCATAAGTGTTCACAGTTATTAATAATCAGATGATAGTTGTTTTCATGCATGCGAGAGCGCATACGACGCACCACTTTACGACCTTTAAATTTTGGATTGCTATATGACTGAACGATAATTTTTTTGCCGTGGCTGAATTTTTCGATCGAAGTCATTTCAATTGGATGTTTTTTGAAAAGGTGTGCAAAACCAGAGTAGTGAATGACTCTACCGCGGCCGGCATATATGCCATGATGGCTATAACCGAAGTGTTTAACAATAAGATGTGTTCCAAGAGGAAAACCATCTTTCTGCACGTGCATGAATTTACCAGTCCTACTTTAAATCCGAATTATTTTTAAAGATTAGTCTACTTTTAATCTGTGAATTAATCGACTATTTTAGCGATGATTTAGCTAAAATTTGTTCGATTTTTAACGCACGCTATGGATAGGGTCATGCTTGGTGTTCAATCAACCTCAATGTTTAAAAAAATGCGCTTTATGATGCTGCTCGGTCTGATTTTCTCACCGACTATTTCCTATGCCAATATTCAAGCGAAACGTGTCAGTCAGCCCATTGCCGTGGATGTGGTTGAAATTTCGGATCTGAGTCAACTGAAGCTCTATTTATATAATGCAGAGCAGCAGCCATATCGAGACTTACAGCGTTTAAAGCAGGCATTAGCGCGTAAATGTAATACGATGAACTTCGCAATGAATGCAGGGATGTATCATGCAGATTTAGCGCCTGTTGGTCTTTACGTTGAAAATGGGCTGCAGAAAAAAGCCTTGAATCGTGCAACACGAGGCTTTGGCAATTTCTTAATTCAGCCGAATGGTGTTCTAGCATGGAATGACAAGCAAGCGGTGATATTAACTACACAAAAATATGCTTCCACAAATTTTAATGCACGTTATGCGACGCAGTCAGGCCCGATGCTAGTGGTAGATGGAAAAATCAATTCAAACTTTATCCCACAGTCAGATTCATTGAAAATCCGCAATGGTGTGGGGATCAAAAACGGCAAGTTGTATTTTGTGATCAGTCGTGAAGGCGTGTCGTTTTATGCATTTGCACAATATTTTAAGCAGCAATTATCGATTAACAATGCCTTGTATTTAGATGGATCTGTGTCTAGTGCAGATATTCAAGCATTGAATAGACATGATTCAAGTTTGAAAGCTTTAGGGCCAATTGTAGCGTATACAACAGCATTTCAATGCAAACAATAAAAGCCCGAATGGTCGGGCTTCATGTATACAGTCTTTAGATTGATAGCAACTACTGTTTATTTGCCGACTAAACCTAAAAAGGTACTTTGGGTTTGGCACATTTGAATGGCTTGTTCTTTAGATTGTTGCTTGATACTTTCTTCAAACTGTTTTTTCTGTTCTTTGATTTGCTCTTCGTTTAAGCCCATTTGTTTCGATAAGGCTTCGAGTTTATCCCAAGATTCTTCGCATTCTTTGGGAATTTGGCTACAAGCACTTAGACTAAGTATGCAGCAGGCGATTAGGCAAATTGTTAATTTATTCATGTTCATTCCTTTAGTTTTTATATCAATGCTGTTTAGAGGTCTTCGGCATCATATTTGATGCAATATTAGGTTTTATTGTCGTGTGTTTAAAAATTAGACATCACTGAGTTGCCTTGGAGCATAGCATAAAAGCTGTAAATAGCGATGTGGCCAATCCACAAAACCTAATCTGTAAATAAGCGGCATACTTTTGATTAGACTAAAAAATGAAAAAGGCACTCTGTAAAACAGAATGCCTTGTTTGAACATTGAATGTTCAGACTCTACTGTAGAGGTAGATGCTGGATTTCATTTAATTCCTTACGGCTATAACCGCGCGAAGCGAGCACTTTTTTAATACCGAGGATAACATCTTCATCTGTTGCCTTTGTAAGAGCAGCAATAAGCTGTTCATTGGTTTTACAAGAGCAATCATTTTCAACACAGGCAATTTGATTCTTATGCCCGTTTTGCTGTTCATTAGCGAACAACTTATGCCAAAAACTCATAGAGCCTTCATTTGCGACCTAACATAGGACGAAATATAACCAATCCAATAAATAAAGCAAGACTACTAAAGTGAAATTTTAGCCACTTGAATCATCATTTTTTCGATTGGACTTTTAGAATCTTTGCCTAATTGATATAAAAAGGCATCCATTACACCGCATGTGGCGAGAAAATAAAGCTTTTTTAGTATATAAAAAAGGAGCTTTTAGAAAGCTCCTTTTATGACAACAACATGACTTGAAATAATTTGTTTAAATCTTCTCAAGAAACACACCAGACTCTACATGGTGTGTATAAGGGAATTGATCAAACAAGGCAAATTTACTGATTTTATGCGTTTGTGAAAGCAGTTTAAGATTGTCATGTAAAGTATCTGGGTTGCATGAAATATAGATAATGCGTTCAAAACGTTGCAACAGTTTTAGTGTTTCATCATCGATACCTGCACGCGGTGGATCGACAAATACCGTATCGAAGTTATAGCTTGAAATTTCAATCTCAGCTTCTTCAAGGCGGCGGAATGTACGTTCAGCATTGTAGGCTTGGGTAAACTCTTCAGCTGATAGACGAGCCACTTGGATATTATCAATGCCATTTTGCTCAATATTCCACTGTGCTGCATAAACTGAAGACTTGGCTAATTCTGTTGCCAAAACGCGATTAAAGCGTGTAGAAAGTGGCAGCGTGAAATTACCATTACCACAGTAGAGCTCAAGTAAGTCTTTGTCTGAGTGATCCGCAACCTGACACGCCCATTCCAGCATTTTTTGACATACGCCGGCATTTGGCTGTGTGAAGCTACTTTCAATTTGTTTATACTGATATTTACGGTCAAATACTTGGAGTTCTTCAACCACATAGTCATCAGTTAAAATCACGCGCTGACCACGACTACGACCATAAATCTTGATATTGAGCTTTTCAGACAGCGCTTTGGCAGCAACTTCCCATTCAGCATTGAGTGGGCAACGGTAAACCAATGAAACCAGCATTTCACCTTTCAGCGTTGCTAAGAAATGAACCTCAAATAATCGGCTAGATAAGATCTCTTGTGCCTTGAGTTCATTTAATAATACGGGCATTAAATCATTAATGCTTTTATCTGCAATCGGGAAATCTTTAATTTCTACAACTTGTTTTTCATTGTCTGCATTGCGTTCAAACATTGCATAGAACATATCATTTTCAGTATGCCAAATTCGGAATTCCGCTCGCATACGAAAGTTTTGTTCAGCAGAAGGAAAAACTTCTAAAGAGGGAGGGTTGTATTCTGAAAATTGAGCCGTAATGCGGGCAACTTTGGCATCAAGTTGTTGCTGATAAGTTGAAGTCATATGCAGTAAAAAATCGCAAACATATTAAAAAAAGTCATGTTAGCAAAATTCACCTTATAAGACTAAATTAATTCCACTTTTGGCTGTATTTATCTGTCGAGAAAATGAGTCTGAATCTTTAAATTAGTTCATTCATCTAGGGGAAAGTTAAAAAAATGCTCAATCTTTATGGAACATTCATAAAGATTGAGCTAAGTGAGGAACTGATTAGTTGGAGTTCATTTGAATGTTTAATTCATCGTCATTAAGCTGGCATTACCACCAGCCGCTGCAGTATTGACACTAATTGCACGCTCAATCACGAAACGTTCTACAGGGATGTCATATTGGCCTGAAGCTAAATGCGTAATGCCAATAATTGCACCTTTACGAGACGCGATGACTTGTTGAATTTTTAATAACTCAGCTTTTTCACCATGATGTAAAACCGCATCAAAATTACCATGATAAAGATCAGTGATCACTTTAAATTGGTCCACGAGGATTTTTGGCATGCTATTTAAGTGTTTCAACACAAAAGTATTGTCTGCAAGTACGACGGGCTGACTACCTACCGATAAAATCGCAGCAATTTGATTCAGTTGATCTGCATCATTATTAGCCAATGAAAGCACACCTTTACGTGCCAAAATGGCATATTGGTTGTTTTCACCAGTTGGGCCTTGTAGCTCAAAACTTTGTCCAGCGGCTATGGCCTGCGGTGCTTGAATAGCAATGCCTGAAAAATGCTGCTTCGCCCAAGTGTTAAAAGCCTCATATGCAGGGAAATGTGCAGCTTGCGTTTCTGCCTGAGCCGCATAAGGTGTAGCCAGTTTTTTCTCAGAAACTTGATGCATTAAACGGTAAAGATATAAAGGACCGCCCGCTTTTGGACCAGTACCTGATAAGCCCTCGCCGCCAAAAGGTTGTACACCAACCACAGCGCCTACAATATTACGGTTAATGTATAGGTTGCCAACTTCTGCATGACCGATAACTTTTTGAATCGTGTCATCAATACGTGTATGCAAGCCCATGGTTAAACCATAACCTTTGGCATTGATTTGCGTTAATAGGTTTTCAATCTCACCATATTTGTAGGTGATTAAATGCAATACTGGCCCAAAAACTTCGCGTTCTAAATCATTTAAATTTGGCAGTTCAATCAAAGTTGGTGCAACGAAAGTACCCGTACTTAAGGCATTGCTATCAGCATTAAACATGATTTGATGTACTGGATAGCCTTTGCTACGCATCTTCTCAATATGTTTTTCAATATTTTGCTGTGCTTCAAGGTCGATCACTGGGCCAATGTCAGTTGCTAAAAGTGCAGGATTTCCGACACGAAGTTGCTTCATCGCACCTTGCAACATGGTACGGACACCGTCCACATTATCTTCTTGCACACAGAGAATACGCAGGGCAGAACAGCGTTGACCAGCACTGTCATAAGCAGAGTTAACGACATCCAATACCACTTGTTCTGTCAATGCAGATGAGTCAACAATCATGGCATTCTGACCGCCAGTTTCAGCAATCAAAACCACGCTTTCGCCAAATTGGTTTAAGCGCTGTGCCACGGTTTTTTGCAAGATACGTGCGACTTCTGTTGAGCCAGTAAACATGATGCCTTGGATACGTGAGTCAGCACTGAGTTTGGCACCAATGGTTTCGCCACGCCCAGGAAGGAGTTGCAATACATCAAACGGAACACCTGCTTCCCATAAAATATGTACAGCTTGAGCAGCAATCAGCGGTGTTTGTTCAGCAGGCTTGGCAATCACGGTATTACCTGCAACCAAGGCCGCCGCAATTTGACCTGTGAAAATAGCAAGCGGGAAGTTCCATGGGCTAATGCACAGCACAGTGCCAAGAGGTTCAATATGCGTATTTTCTGCTAGATCAATCATTTGAGCTGCATAATAACGTAGAAAATCTACAGCTTCACGGACTTCAGCAATAGCATTGGCGTAGGTTTTACCGCTTTCGCGTGACAATAACACCATCAGAGATTGCAATTGTGCTTCCATCAAATCCGCTGCACGGTTTAAGCATGCTGCACGCTGATCTTTGTCTAAAGTTTTCCATGAAGCTTGGGCATTTACCGCATTATTGAGAGCGATTTCCGCTTGTTCTAGGCTGGCTTCGCTGACACTGCCGACCACATCACTATGGTTTGCAGGGTTTGTAATGTTGATACTTGCAGTATGAATTTCTTCTAAATTAGCGCCCATTGCACTAGCATGCCACTGGGTATGTGCATGCTGTACTGCCGTGGTATTGAGCTGAGATAAGTCGCGATCATTGGCTAAATCGAGTCCTTTTGAGTTGCGACGTTCTGTGCCATACAAATCTTGCGGAAATGGGATAGAAGGATGCTTAGCGCCAGTGATACCTTCTTTTTCAGCCGTCGCTAATATCGTCTGTCTTGGATTTTCAATTAAATCTTCAATTTTTAAGTTTTTATCTGCAATACGGTTGACGAAAGAGGTATTCGCACCATTTTCCAGTAAACGTCGAACCAAATAGGCCAATAAGGTTTCATGGTTACCCACTGGTGCATAAATACGACATGGCACACCCAGTTTGTTGTCAGACTTTGAACCCACCACTTGTTCATAGAGGGGTTCACCCATGCCGTGAAGGCACTGGAATTCATACTGGCCTGGATAGTAAATCTCTGGCTGTGCTAATTGGTAGATCGTAGCAACAGTTTGCGCATTGTGTGTTGCAAACTGAGGATAAATTTGCTCAGGCGCTGCCAAGAGCTTTTTAGCACATGCAATATAAGACAGGTCGGTATGAACTTTGCGCGTAAATACAGGATAGTCACTCATACCTTCAATTTGCGCTTTCTTAATTTCGCTGTCCCAGTATGCACCTTTCACTAAGCGGATCATTAAACGTTTTTGGCTACGCTTAGCGAGGTCAATAATATGGTCGACCACATAGAAACAGCGTTTTTGGTAGGCTTGAATCACAAATCCAATGCCTTTCCAATCCGCTAATTTAGGCTCAAAACATAGGCGCTCAAGTAGTTCCAAAGAAATTTCAAGGCGGTCAGTTTCTTCAGCATCAATGTTTAGACCAATATTGTAATGCTTGGCTAATACTGCAAGTTCAAGCACTTTGCCATAAAGTTCGTTATGCACACGGTCGATCTGTGAACGTTGATAGCGCGGGTGTAGGGCAGACAATTTGATCGAAATACCTGCGCCGTTATAAACATCCTTACCTTCAGAGGCTTGACCAATCGCGTGGATCGCATCGGTATAGTCTTGATAATAACGTTCTGCATCAGGTTCAGTTAATGCTGCTTCACCCAACATGTCATATGAATAGCGGAAGCCTTTGTCTTCTAAAACTTCTGCATGTTTAAGCGCTTCATTGATGGTTTCACCTGTAACAAACTGTTCACCCATCATACGCATAGCCACGTCTACAGCTTTACGGATAATGCCACGACCACTGCGTGCTAAAATACCCGTCAATAGACTAGAAAGACTTTTTTGTTGAGGGGTTTCCATTAATTTACCCGTCAGCATTAAGCCCCAAGCAGCAGCATTTACGAACATGAGGCTACTTTGGCCAACATGATCTTTCCAGTTACCTTGGTTGATTTTATCTTTGATTAGTAAATCACGTGTTGCTTTGTCTGGAATACGGAGTAGCGCTTCAGCTAAACACATTAGAGCGATGCCTTCCTGAGAAGACAATGAAAACTCTTGTAGCAAGCCTTGTACAATGCCTGCTTTACCTGTACCGCTTTTACGTTCACGTAATGAATGGGCTAAGTCAAAAGCCAATTGTTGAATTTGATCGCTGATCGGGGAAGGGATTTCACTGTGTGCTAATAAGTTTTCAATGCACTCAGTTTCAGCACGACGCCATGCTGTATTAATCGATTGTTCAAAGCTATTCTTGTCTTTAAATTCAGTGATGTAGTCATCGCTTCCCGTGACTTCAAATACTTTTCCATTCATGTTTCAATTTTCCGTGTCAAAGTTCTATGACGAGCAAATAAATCTTGAGCTTGATCCTTTATTTAATTTATCATTACAGAATATTTAGCGAATAACTCACTATAGTTTTAATAATATTTAGAGAAAAATTCAGATGACTGGCCCATATTTGAGCTTAGACCGTATAGATATTCGAATTTTAGAGCTGCTGCAAGACGACGGAAAATTGTCCAATATTAAGCTTGCGGAAATGGTGAATTTATCACCCACTGCGGCGTTGGCACGTGTGCAAAAATTATCGAAAGAGGGCTTTATTTTAGGCTATGAAGCACGTTTAAATCCGGTCTTACTCAACAATGGATTTGTGGTTTTTGTGGAGATTTTACTAGATAAAACCACGCCCAATGTATTGGAAGATTTTTCGGATGCAGTGCGTCAAATTCCAGAAATCGTAGAATGTCACATGATCAGCGGTGGTTTTGATTTTGTGGTGAAAATACGCTGCGCAAATATGGAAGAATTTAGAAAAATTTCAGGGCAGGTGCTTTGGCAATTACCTGGTATCAAGGAAACGCGTAGTTATCCTGTGATGGAAGTGATCAAAGAAAGTATGCAAATTAAGCTGAAACCTGCGGCTCGGCCGAAGTAGCTAATCATCAATAATCGAGTATAAAAAAGGGGCATTTAGCCACTGCTGTCCCATAGTTTGCTTTAAATAAAAAAACCTGAGTCCTAACAGTTAAAATATGAGTGCAAACAAACACTTTAACGACCAGGATTCAGGTTTTGTCACATCAGAATACCGTATTTCATG
>NZ_VOZA01000043.1:0-24335 GCF_013420015.1 Acinetobacter sp. YH12039
TTCGCAAGAGATGCGATGGATGTCTGATGATTTGTAGTCATAAATTTAAGTCCCCACTTGTTTCTAAGTGGGGACTAAATTAAGGCTTATAGGATGAATTCATAAGGTGTGTTCAGCGGACGCTTACGATAAGCCTAGTTTTATATCATGATTAATAATAGAGGCTTGTTCTGATGGCAGATTTGATAAGCACATAGCGATACATAAATGCTTGCGAAATAACCTAAAAGGGAACGATGATGACCGTTCACCAAGGATAAACAAATACACTTAAATAAAATGTGAAATTCATCAAATTAAAATTAACAACATATGCACACATCTCAAACGTGTACGATTTTAGTGATTAAATTTATAAAAATAATAAATAAAATCAAGATTATAAAATTGTGAAAGGCACTAAATTACGCTATTTTTTAAGGGTGAATTTTTTGAGATTTTTGCTGTGAATTTAAAGGCAATTTTATGGGTGGGGAGTATTGGATTTGCATTACATGGTTGTACAACCATGCAGAGTTTAAACCCAAATTCATTTAATCATTATGCATCACCACAAGAAGTGATTAATCAAAAAGGGCTAAATAGCTCAAATGGGAAGGCGAAAGAATACGTCTATGATTGGGGGCCACAAAAGAAAAATATGGAAGCAGAATCAGTTATACCCAAGCAAAATATGAGCAGTTACTGCCAAGCCAAAAATGGCAAATTTATTCAACTGAATAAAAGCAATTTGAACCAAGTCAAAAATGCATGGAGTCGTAAATTATTAGCGACCTATAGCAGTATAAAACAGGGCACAGGCGTATTTCAGTGTAGTCAGGCAGATGGACAACGCTGGATGGTTGCAATTGAACCCGTTTCAGAGCGTAAATCAAATGACCGTTCTGAAACCCGCTTAGTGAGTTTGTATACAGCAATTATTGGACCCGAAGAACGTCGCAAAAACTATAATAAACAAGAAGAAACTGTAGCTAAAAAAGCCACACCAAGCAAAGCAAAAGCAAAAGCAACGACAACAAAAAGCAATGCGAAAGATGAAGCAAAAAAAGAAGTAGAGACTAAAAAAGAAACCAAAGCCAAAGAGCCTGAAAACAAACCTATAGTGAAACCAGTTGCTGAAACATCTCAGCAGATACAAATGCGCTTATATGTGAATGCACGACGCGATCTGAATGCCGGAAAAAACCAAGTCACCGCTTGTAATAATGCACAGCGCGCTTATAGCTATGGCAAATTAAATGGTGCAAATGCCAATAGAGCCTATGCTGAATCAGGTATGCTCGTTGCAAAATGCTTAACCTCAGTGCCTGCATATAGCAAAAGTTATCCAAACGCCAATGCAAGAGCAAAAGGCATCCTACAAAACTTAGCGACCAACTATAACCACGCAGGGGCAAAAAATATGTTGAATCGTATGAAATAAACTTCAACAGGATAAAAGCCATTTGGGGAAATAAGCTTTTATCCTGATCCATTCATGTACTCAGACAAAGTTTTTACAAAATAATAAGGAAAAACCATGAGTTCAGTAAATGAAACTTATTTTAATGCACCATTATTTGACCGAGAATTAACAGAGATTACAGTCAATATCGAGCAAACACCCTTCTTTTTGAATGATCGAGGGCATCCAACATATTTAGCATCACTTGGGGCAGGGATTCATTTAATTACCGAGTCACCAACCAATGCGCAAATGACGATGGGAAATCCCTACACGGTTCCTTCCGAAATTTCGACGATAATTACCGATTGGGGCGAGCAAACGGAGCTTGATTTTGAAGAGCAACACTTCGAGTTTATGCCATTGGTGGCAACCAGAGAAACCGCGGCAGCTTTTGGCATCACCCTAATCCATGCAGGTGAAGCGATTCAGATTCATTCAAATCAAAAACTACTGTCAGAAATTCATTATGAATACGGCATGATGGCAGGGCATTATTTGCCTTATGAAAATGCAACATCAAATTTAAATGGCTGTAAAACTTTAACGCCATTTGTCATTACTGATTTAGAACACCATGATTTTCCGCATATATTTAGCGCGACCGATCGGGATCAATTGCCACTCGTCATCTCAGTAGGACGCTATTTTCCAAATCTAGGCAAGATCTACTTGGCAGATTTATGGGTCAATCCGGGAGATGCTTTATACATTCCTGCGAAACCAAAATATTTGAATCCTGAGTTTATTGACCTACATAATAACCGTAATGCAGCACTTGCATGTTGGCGAGGGGATAGCAATAAATCGACATTGACCACCCATAGTTTGCTCGATACCCATGGACATTTTTATTGGTATTGGAATAGAAGGCCAACGATTCATCCTCTCATCTATGCACCGACTAGCAAAAATGAATAGTTGAGTTACACAGACCAAACAGCAAATACAGCACTTCATGATACAAAGGTGACTTAAGTTTTGGGAGTTTGGTCTATGGCTTACGGTTTATCTAAAAAAATACATCTACGTTTTTCCCGACCAGCAGGTTTGGCTTTATTGACGCTCATGATGCTCGGGACGACTCAGGTGAGTTTGGCGAGTCCGACGGTCGATCAGCTCAGTCAATGTTTAGTGAAATCGACCACTGCGGCGGATAAAACAGCAGTTTTACAATGGACTTTTTCAGCATTGGCAGCGCATCCAGATTTAAAACAATACAGTAATGTCAGTGATGCGCAAAAAACGCAACTCGATAAAAATCTGGCTCAAGTGATGCAGCGAATCTTGGTTGAGCAATGTTCTACACAAACGCAGGCCGTGATTAAAGCTGATGGTCTACAGGCTGTAGGTGATAGTTTTCAAGAGCTTGGTAGTATCACTGGGGATGAAATTTTAAAGACGCCTGAAATTAAACAACAACTACAAGGCGTACTCCGTTATGTCGATTTGAATAAATTGGTGACCAAATTTTTAACCCCAGAAATTTGGAATAAATTGGGTATTACCCGATAAGGTTTTTAAATTTGAAATACATATTTTTAAGTTAAATAATGATGTAAATGAGCGCTGTTTAGCGCTCATTTACATTATGGATTAGCTAATAATTATTCAAAAACCAGCACACTTTTACCTTTGGTATGACCTTCTATAATATCGCCATAGGCTTGCTGTGCATTCTTAAATTCATATTCACGGCTGACTGTCCATGTGAAACGACCTTCAGCAATTCCATCGACGACATGTTGTAAGTTTTTAGTGTTACGTTTAACCCATACTGGCTGAATTTTATTTGAAGATAATTTTCTAGCTGCAATACTTCCCATAAATCCGCCAACTTTGACCACAGCAAGAGAGGATTGAGTTGCTTCTTCCGAGCCGATCATATCAATAGAGACATCAAAAGGTGTTGGATGTACTGCTTTTAGACGTTCAACTAAACCTTCTCCATAAGTGACAGGTGTAGCGACTAGTTTGCGAATATAGTCTTGATTGGCTGCTGATGCTGTTGCGACAACCTCAATGCCTTTTTCTACTGCGAGCTGTACCACAATTGAACCGACTCCGCCTGAGCCGCCATGTACCAGTAAAGATTGAGCAGGGCCCGTTTCATCTAAAATGGTCATGGCCGTTTGTGCTGCGCCTGCAATTGTTCCCGCAATAGACCAATCAATATTTTGGGGTTTACGGATCAAATTTGCTAGTGGTACATCAATCACGGTTGCATGGGTAAAAGCACCGCCTGAACCGAGCACTTCATCGCCAACAGTCCATTCATTTTGAGAGCTGTCTACTTCTGCAATGATGCCTGCATATTCTGTACCAAAGGTTTGCGGTAGGGCCGCATGTTTAAATTCACCTGTCATGCGACGTGCGTCAATGGGGTTAATACCAGAGGCTTTAACGTGAATGCGTGCCATGCCTGCAGCTAGTGGAGGCAGTTCGTATTGTGCAAATTCGAGCACTTCAGGTTGGCCGTATTGGTGTGCTGCTAAGATGGTTGATTTCATTTTTGTGCCTATTCATATCTGGTTTTTTAAATCATGGTTGAATTATAGGCAGGTGGTGTTTATGGATTACAGAGCGAAATTTGCATTAGATTTTTCTATAAATAGAACAGTGCTTAAAATTAGTATGGATATGTGCACTGTTTTTGTTATTTTATTTTAGTGTGGAAATGAATGGAAAAATAAAAATGGTATTCCTAGTAAAGACATTTGTATCTATAAATTTATAAAGGGATAGTTATGATTAAGCAATTTATATGCGCGCTGATGGTTGTTTTGGGTTTTATACAAATGGCACAGGCAGAAGACCGATCGTTGAGTAAGCATTTTACAGCGTGTATGGACAAAGCTGGCGGTGTGACTGCAAGCATGGTGGAGTGCACAGCAGCGGAAACAAAACGTCAGGATATACGTTTAAATGAAGCTTATAAAAATTTGATGAACACCTTAAGCGCAACACGTAAAAAAGAACTGCAAAATACACAGCGTTTATGGATGAAGTATCGGGATGCGAACTGTAACTTTTATTATGATCCGAATGGCGGTTCAATTGTACGTGTAACCAGTGCTGGCTGTTTCATGGATATGACAGCAGAAAGGGCGAATGAGTTGGAGAATTTTTTAAAGTATTAATGATTAGCTCTCCTTTGCGGGATAGGAATTTAAAACTCGCTCACATTAATAATTTTCTAAAACCTCTCCCTAGCCCTCTCCTTGAAGGAGAGGGGACTTTCAATATTAAATTCATGTTGTTATATGATTCGTAATGAAAGCTCCTTCTCCCATTGGGAGAAGGCGGGGGATGAGGGTATCAGAAGTCACGCATAAAGAAAGACTTTGAAAGTTGAACACGTCCTAAGTCTTCGAGTTTAGCGATAGACGATACTTTTTTGATGGTCATGTTGTTTTTGGTGTGAAGTATTGGATTGATTGTAGGTTTAAATCATGCAATTGTAATACTTTGATTGGAATATGAAGCTTGGTTATATTTAAAAAAATTATTAGCATGGAAAAATCGATATCTTAGATGTGGTTTAGCTGTATTTTAAAATCATAAGAAAATTTAGTTTAAGAATAATTAATGCAATTATTTGATAAAAGAGGAATTATGAGTAAAGAAAGTAACTTTGAAAAATATGGACTTATATTAATTGGAATTATGGGGTTAGTTGGAGGAAGTGTAAAAGCTTATGAATTTTTTTTAGATAAAAATTTAAACTCTATCCCATCATTATCACCCAGCGAATATGATTTAAATTTGCAAAAAGAGGGGGTTCTAGATAAAAATTTTAGGTATACAAATAAGCCCATTGTCTATGAATTATATAGATCTACAACAAAAGAACTTAATAGGCACACTCCGATAGACATGGGTGATGGTGTGCTAATGACTCAAGCTTTAAAATTAAAAGGTATGTCTGCTTATAGTTATTCTCTTTCAATCGAAAAAAATAATCTTTCAGATCAAAGTGTAGAGTATTTTAATAATAACAAACACAATTTGAAATCAATATTCTGTAATCAAGTAAAAAAACATGTCCATTATAAAGTTAATAACATGATTGAGAAATTTATGTATTATGATGTGGCAGGAGAATTCCTATTTGAATACCAAATAAGAGCTGATGAATGCTAAGCTAAATAAGTGATAGAAACTGAATTATTGAAATTATATGTATGGTTGCATATTAAATAAAAACCCGCTTTCGCGGGTTTTTCTTCTAAAGAAAGATCAGCCTTAACCAATCAATTTCTTCATCAATTCATTTACTTGCGCAGGGTTTGCTTTACCTTTTGCTGCTTTCATCACTTGACCAACAAGACCGTTAAAGGCTTTCTCTTTTCCAGATTTAAACTCTTCAACCATCTTCTCGTTAGCAGCAAGCACGTCTTTAATAATTGCTTCAATCGCACCTGTATCAGTTTCCTGTTTCAAGCCTTTTTCAGCAATAATTTCGTCCGCAGTTTTGCCTTCTTCCCACATAAAGCCGAATACTTGCTTCGCAATCTTACCGTTAATCGTGTTGTCCACAATACGTGCAATCATGCCACCAAGTTTTTCTGCTGTTACAGGAGAGTCAGCAAGTTCTAGGCTCGCTTTGTTTAAAGCCCCTGAGAATTCGCCCATGACCCAGTTAGCAGCCACTTTACCTTGCGCAGCACCGCCAGCAGCTTTTACCACGTCTTCATAAAACTCAGACATTTCACGAGTAAGTGTAAGCACATGAGCATCGTACTCAGTCACACCAAAGTCAGCTACAAAACGCTCACGACGTGCAGCAGGCAGCTCAGGAAGGGCAGCACGAGCTGCTTCAATTTGTGCATCTGCAATCACAACAGGCAACAAGTCAGGGTCAGGGAAGTAGCGGTAATCGTTCGCTTCTTCTTTCGAACGCATTGAACGCGTTTCCATTTTCACAGGGTCGAATAAACGTGTTTCTTGGTCGATGGTGCCATCCCATTCCAAGATTTCCATTTGACGTTCAATTTCAACGTTAATCGCTTGTTCAATGAAACGGAATGAGTTGAGGTTTTTAAGCTCGCAACGTGTACCAAACGGTTGACCCGGACGGCGTAAAGACACGTTACAGTCCGCACGGAATGAACCTTCAGCCATGTTACCGTCAGAAATGCCTAACCAACGAACAAGCGTGTGAATCGCTTTAATGTAGGCAACCGCCTCTTCAACCGAACGCATATCGGGTTCAGAGACAATCTCAAGTAAAGGTGTGCCTGCACGGTTTAAATCGATACCAGATTGACCTTCAAATTGGTCATGGATCGATTTACCAGCATCTTCTTCAAGGTGCGCACGTGTTACGCCAATGCGCTTAACCGTACCATCTTCAAGTTGAATGTCGATATGACCCAAGCCCACAATCGGGTTGTCCATTTGGCTGATTTGGTAGCCTTTTGGAGAGTCAGGGTAGAAATAGTTTTTACGTGCAAATACAGAAGCTTGGTCGATGTAAGCATCGATACCCAAACCAAAGCGAATTGCAAGATCAACCACTTCTTTGTTGAGTACAGGCAATACGCCCGGCATTGCAAGGTCAACTAGGCTCGCTTGCGTATTTGGGTCTTGACCAAACGTAGTCGATGAACCTGAGAAAATTTTGGTATTGGTTGCAAGCTGAGTGTGAATCTCGATACCAATCACCACTTCCCAACCATCAATCAGGTTAGATTTTGGTTTCGCAGCGTTTTTAGCCATTATGCATTCTCCTCAGCAATTGCAGCGCGTTGTGTATGCCAATCGGTTGCTTGTTGGTACTGATGCACCACAGACAACAATTGAGACTCTGACCAGTAATTACCAATCAGCTGTAAGCCAACAGGCAAATTGTCTTTGTCAAAACCAACAGGCGCGTTAATCGCAGGCAGACCTGCCAAGTTCACTGCGATGGTGTAGATGTCACCTAAGTACATTTCTACAGGAGACAGGTTTGCACCAATCTTATATGCAGTTGTCGGTGCAGCAGGGGCAGCAATCACGTCTACAGATTCAAATGCTTTTAAGAAGTCTTGTTGAATTAAACGACGTACTTTTTGTGCTTTCACATAATAAGCATCGTAGTAACCCGCAGAAAGCGCGTATGTACCAATCAAGATACGTTGCTGAACTTCTTTACCAAAACCTTCAGAACGTGAACGTTTGTACAAGTCCATTAAGTCCACAGGATTTTCACAGCGATAACCATAACGTACACCATCAAAACGCTGTAAGTTTGAAGATGCTTCAGCAGGAGCAATCAGGTAGTAAGTTGGAACATAAGCATCCGTCATGGTGAGATCAATCTCAACCAATGTTGCGCCCATTTCTTCTAACTTTTTCAGTGATTCTTCAACGCGTGCTTTGACGTTTGCATCTAAACCAGCAACATTAAAGTACTGCTTAGGAATACCAATGCGTAAACCTTTTACAGAAGTGCCGTTTAAGTTTGCTACGTAGTTATCTACGTCTTTTTCAACAGAAGTTGAATCTTTCGCATCATGACCTGCCATCACGTTCATGAGGTAAGCACAGTCTTCAGCCGAACGTGCCATTGGGCCGCCTTGGTCTAAAGATGATGCATACGCGATCATACCGAAACGAGAAACACGACCGTAAGTCGGTTTAAGACCAGTCAAACCACAGAAAGACGCAGGCTGACGGATTGAACCGCCTGTATCTGTACCTGTTGCAAATGGAGCAAGATCAGCTGCTACAGCCGCAGCAGAACCGCCTGAAGAACCACCCGGAACATGGTTTAAGTTCCAAGGGTTAGCCGTAGCGCCATAAAATGAATTTTCAGAGGTTGAACCCATGGCGAATTCATCCATGTTCACTTTACCTAAAGTGACAAGGCCCGCAGCTTTACCTTTCGCTACAACGGTCGCGTCGTAAGGAGAGATAAAATTGTCCAGCATTTTAGAACCAGCAGTGGTTTTAATGCCTTGGGTACAGAAAATATCTTTATGTGCAATTGGTACACCAGTCAACGCACTTGCATTGCCTGATTTAATTGCAGCATCAGCCGCATCTGCTTGCGCAAGTGCTTGTTCAGCTGTCACGGTCACGTATGACTTGACTTGAGCATCGATTTTTTCAATGCGTTTTAAATAGTGTTCAGTCAATTCGCGTGAAGAAAATTTAGCGCCAGCCAAACCTTCAGACAATTCACGAATTGATAAGCGATGTAAATCTGTCATGAGAAATATTTCTTTACGTTTAATTTGAAAAAATGTTGATCTGAATAAAAACTATTCAATCACACGCGGAACAAGGTACAAGCCATCCTGTACGGCAGGAGCAACTGCTTGATATGCTTCGCGATGATTGGTCTCAGATACCACGTCTTCACGTAAGGGCTGTGGATTGTCGAATGGACTTTTTAGTGGTTCAACACCGTCAGTATCGATGCCTTTCAGGGTTTCCATCATGCCTAAAATTTTATTTAAACTTTGAGCATAGTCAGCAGATTGCGCTTCATCTAGCGACAATCGAGCCAGATGGGCAATCGCTGAAACTGTTTGTGCATTTAGATCTGCAGAATGCTGTGCATCCGATGTAGACATAACATTACCTAATCAGTATTAAAAAAATTCAAAATATCGTGGCTTATAATAAGCGATTGACTTGTTCAAATCATCACATTTAGTTAAAGTTGCCACCTTGCGTCCATATAAAAGTTTAACTGAGAACGTCCCCGTGATTCTAAAACGACTAATTGGCTTGTTTTCGCCGGATCTTGCCATTGATTTAGGCACTGCAAATACACTTATTTATGCGCCAGGACGAGGCATCATTTTAAATGAGCCGACGGTTGTGGCGATCCGTCATAGTGGCTCAGAAAAAATCGTTGCTGCGGTCGGTCTTGATGCAAAACAAATGTTGGGCCGTACACCAGCCAATATTTCTGCCATCCGTCCGATGAAAGATGGGGTGATTGCAGACTTTGAAGTCACTGAAACCATGTTGAATCGTTTTATTACCAAAGGGTATGAAAAGCGTTTATTCCAACCTGCACCACGTGTCGTGGTGTGTGTGCCATGTAAATCGACGTTGGTGGAACGCCGTGCAATCCGTGAAGCTGTATACAATGCAGGTGCACGTGAAGTTCGCTTAATTGAAGAGCCGATGGCTGCTGCAATTGGTGCAGGTATGCCTGTTGAGCAAGCTTGTGGTTCGATGGTTGTCGATGTTGGTGGTGGTACAACTGAAATCGCAATCATTTCACTTCAAGGTTGTGTCTATGCAGACTCACTACGTATCGGTGGTGATGTATTTGATGAACAAATCATTAACTACGTGCGTAAAGCACATGGTTGTGTGATTGGTGAAACCACTGCAGAAAACATCAAAAAAGAAGTTGGTATGGCGCTTCCAGAAGAAGGTGCAAAACCTTTGGAAATCGAAGTCCGTGGTCGTAACTTGGCTGAAGGTGTACCTCGTGCGATTACCGTAACTTCTGATGAAGTGACTCAAGCGATTTCTGATCCACTGCAAAACATTGTGGCTGCGGTTAAATCTGCACTAGAGCAAACGCCACCTGAGTTGTCTTCAGACATCGCAGAACGCGGTATTGTGTTGACTGGTGGCGGTGCATTACTTCGCAATCTTGATAAGCTTCTTGCAAAAGAAACAGGTCTTCCTGTCGTGGTTGCAGAAGATCCACTATCATGTGTTACACGTGGTGGTGGTAAGGTTCTCGAATTCTTCGATAACCCAAATCATGACATGTTATTTGTAGGCTAAGAAAAGGACTCGGCGGGTGCAAACGCAACTGTTTTCAAGACAACCGCCATCTTTTCGCTCATTTATCATTGCGGTGATTACATGCTTGGTGGTGCTTTTCTTTGATTGGCGCATGCCGCATGTAATTCAACCGGCCAGAGACGTCTTGTATGCGGCATATAATCCAATTTATGCCCTTGCAAGCTATCCAGTGTTATCGCGAGAATGGCTGAATCAACAAACCAAGTCTGAAGCTCAATTACGTCGTGAAAATACCGCGATGCAAGCAGAGTTAATTCAGGCTCAAGTCCGTTTACAGAAACTTTCTGAACTTTCTGCTGAAAATACTCGACTGCGTGGACTGCTCGATACACCACTCATTATTGATGGTCGTATGGAGATTGCCGAAGTCATTGGTACCGATGCTGATCCCTTACGTCATATTATTGTGATTAACCGTGGAGCCAGCAGTCAGCTTAAAGTGGGACAAACTGTACTCGATGACAAGGGCATTATGGGGCAAATTATCAATGTTTACCCGCATAGTAGCCGTGTCATGTTGCTCTCAGACAAAGAGCACTCTTTATCCGTGCGGATGGAGCATACCGGTATGCGCGCAATCGTTACGGGTACAGGTGACTTAGGTCGACTTAAGATGGAATACGTGCCAACCAGTGCCAATATCAAAGTCGGTGAAAAAGTCTATAGCTCAGGGTTAGGGGCACATTTCCCAGCGGGTTATTTGGTAGGGACAGTCTCGAAAGTCAGTCGTCACAATAGCGGTGAATTTGCCCAAATTGATATCAATCCTGCTGCCCAATTGGCAGGTGGTCATCATGTGGTTGTGCTATTTTCCGATTCTTTAGCGATGGAGCAACCGCATGTCACTCGCTAAGCTTAGTCGTCATACAGAGCGCGACCCATTATTTCCGATTATCTTTTCCATCATTTTGGCATCCGTGCTGATGGTGTATCCGCTTTCTTATGACCTATCGGGTTGGCGCCCATTATTCATGATGATGATCATGCTATTTTGGGTACTCTGTCAGCCGACATGGTGCGGTGTTTGGTTTGCATTTGCCACAGGTCTATTTACCGACTTATTAACTGATGCGCCTTTTGGCATGAACGCACTGAGTTTTGTGGTCATTGCATTTGTGACACGCTTTTTAACCCGTGAACGTCGTATCCTCACATTTGGTAATTTATGGATTATTGCTGCAATGGCAATTTTCGCGCATTTACTGTTTGTGTGGATTGTTCAAGTGATGGGTGGGGCACAGTTTTCATTTGCTCGCCATTGGCAGCCAATTGTTACTAGCTTACTCATTTGGCCAATCATTTATTACTTCCTGAGAAAATGGCGCATATAATTTTAGCTTCGAGTTCTCCTCGACGACGCGAACTTTTGCAACAATTGGGTCTGGAATTTGACATTTTCAGTCCAGATATTGATGAGTCCGTGTTGGAAGGAGAACCTGTAGCGGATTATGTAGAGCGTTTAGCACGTGCCAAAGCTTGCGCAGTACAACAACAATTCCCTGATGCTATCGTTATTGCCGCCGATACCAGTTTAGGCGTTGATGAGCACATTTTAGGAAAACCAGCGTCGAAAGCACATGCTTTTTCTATGTGGGAAATGATCTCTGGACGAAAACATGATGTGTTTTCAGGTGTTTGTGTCAGTACAAAAGATCAAATATACAGTATAGTAGTGCGTACACAGGTTGAATTTCAAACGCTAAGTCTAGCTGACATGGAAAGCTATTGGGCAACAGGTGAACCAATCGGCAAGGCGGGAGCCTATGCTATTCAAGGAATTGCTGCGCGCTATATTCCTTGTATTGAAGGGAGCTACAGCAATGTTGTTGGGCTGCCTTTGCATGAAACCGTACAGTTATTACAGACAGTTAAGGCATTAAATTAACTGCTGCAACACAAGAATTTTTATAATGTTTTGAGTTTTGATATGTCTGACGAGTTGTTGATTAACGTCACACCGATGGAATGTCGTGTGGCGTTGATTCAAAACGGTACGGTCAATGAATTATTTGTTGAACGCACCGTGAAGCGTGGGTTAGTGGGCAATATTTATAAAGGGAAAGTTGTTCGCGTGCTTCCGGGTATGCAGGCTGCTTTTATTGATATTGGATTGTCGAGAACGGCTTTTTTACATATCAATGATATGGTCTGGCAGCGCAATCAACCAACCCCGAATGTTTTTGAGCTGTTACAACCAGGGCAAGTACTCACCGTACAAGTCATGAAAGATATGTTGGGTACCAAAGGTGCACGACTATCAACTGATCTTTCTATTCCTTCTCGTTACCTTGTTTTAATGCCATATGGCAGTCATACCGGTGTTTCACAGCGCATTGAGTCTGAAGAAGAACGTGATCGCTTGCGTAGCATGATTGAACGCATTCAAAAGGAACACAACTTACCGGGTTCAGTCATCGTTCGTACTGCTGCCGAAGGTATTCCTGAATGTGAAATTGCGCAGGACATGGCCTATTTAGCAAAACTGTGGGAATACATACAACGTAAACAACGCAGTATTGTCGTACCATCTTTGATTTTTGAAGAGCTACCTTTACCACAACGCGTCATCCGTGATTTAGCCAACGAAGAAACGTCTAAAATTCAGGTCGACTCACGCGAAGTACATGGCAAATTGCAAGAGTTTGTCCAAGAATTTGTACCGAGTATGCAAAATCGCTTACTGCATTATCCAGGTGAGCGTCCAATTTTTGACTTGTACAATGTCGAAGAGGATATTCAGAAAGCCTTACAGACACGTGTAGCACTTAAGTCTGGCGGCTACCTGATGATCGATCAAACTGAAGCGATGACCACGATTGATGTCAATACTGGCTCCTACGTTGGTGGTCGTTCGCTTGAAGACACTGTGTTTAAAACCAATATGGAAGCCACACAGGTCATTGCACGTCAGCTCCGACTACGTAACTTGGGCGGGATTATCATTATTGACTTCATTGATATGCAAGAAGCACATCATCGTGAAGAAGTGATGAGCCAGTTTGAGAAAATGCTTGAGCGCGATCATGCTAAAACCAAGATCACTCAAGTGTCTGAGCTGGGTTTGGTGGAAATGACTCGGAAACGCACCCGTGAATCTTTAGAGCATCTCCTTTGTGATTCTTGCCCGACCTGTCAGGGGCGTGGTTATGTGAAAACGGCTGAAACAGTTTGCTATGAAATTTTCCGTGAAATCTTGAGATATGCACGTGCTTATGAGTCACAAAGTGGTTTTACCGTGGTGGCACATCCGTCGGTGATTGACCGATTGTTAACTGCTGAAGCACCTGCGGTAGCTGATTTAGAGCACTTTATTAGCCGTGTGATCAAGTTCCAAGTGGAAAATTTATATACGCAAGAGCAATACGATATCATTCTGAGCTGAAATTGTAACAGAATATCGTTAAACACTTGTTACAACTGAGATTTTACTTTTGAACTGTTATTTTGAATACTAGACACATCAAATAGCCAAAGCCATTTTCCTGCATTGGACTTGAAAATGGCTTAGCAAAAAGAGGTGTACTATGGGTGTTAGTAAAACAGTAATGAAAAGTGGTCTTAAAACTGTTGTTGAAGCAAAAGCGATCCATTCAGGTTATATCGTGGATGAGCGTGGTAATGAGGTTCAAATTACAGCGTCTATGATTCGTTCTGCTTGTCATCAGTTACTTAAACAGTGCCGAGCAATTAAAGCTTAAATATTGAAATATAAATAATGTAATCCAGAGGGTTAAAGTGCTAACGCGCAATTCTAAAATATTTAATGCGCTAAAATTTTATAAATAATGGAAAATAAACTTAATTATCAGTTCGTATCTACAAGTCATAATTAAACAATAGCAACGGATTTGTTCACCTAAATTTTAGCTTATACACATAAATTGCTCCAAAAAATCAATCAAAGTTCAAATACTAAAAACCCGTCTAGATTGTTCAATTTAGACGGGTTTTTATCATTATGTATGGTTCAAGATGCTGATGAATTGATACCAAATCTAGAAACAGGCGGTTAGCTAACCGCCTGTAACTTTGGGGAATCTTGGTTCACAATAGTTTCAAATCGTTGAATTTCTTCTTCCAAATGCGTCAGTAAATTTTGCATTTTTGGCAGCGCATTACGACATGCGGTTAAACCAACTTCAAGCTTATCTAAATAGCTGGTCATGGTGATATTAAGCGCTTGACCATCCAAAACAATAGACGCAGGGTAGAGCGCTTCTAAACGTGCACCATTCCAATATAACGGCTCTTGTGGGCCGGGAACATTCGAAATGACCAAGTTAAAGGCCTGACGTTTTGGCATGAAGCCTGATGCAATATTTAAACCTGCTGCACTGTAGACAAAAGCACTGTAGTTTAAAATTTGATTCGAGTTCATACGCTTAAAGCGCTCTTTGGCATTGAGCACACTACGACGCACAATCTTCAACCGTTCTAGCGGATCTTCTTTATGGGTTCCAAGATTGGCCAAAATCATGGTAATACGGTTAGACATATCTGAATCATCGGTACGCACAGATGCAGGCACCATGGCAATCAATGGCTTTTTAGGTAAAGCATTTTGTGTAATTAAATATTCACGTAATGCGCCTGAACAAATTGCGAGCACAATATCGTTAATTGTTACGCCGAGTGACTTGGCAATATGTGACAAACGTGAAAATTCAAAAGACTGAGCAGCGAAACGACGAGAAGAACTAACCCGTTGGTTTAATATTGAACTCGGCGCTTGGAAACTAGACACATAATCTGGGTTACGCCCCATATCTTTCATTACTGTTTGTGACAGTTCGTACAAAACTCGTGGAGTTGAGTCAAGTTGTCCCTTAATGGTCGATAACAGACCTTTCATACGACTGGATTTAGGCTGTTTCAGGCGTTTTGCACGAGGGCCTTCTACACACCATGGTGGCACAATTCTTTTAGCATCTGGGTCATGCGAAAGTGATTTTTCAACTAAACGCATACCTGCAATGCCATCGACCATCGCGTGGTGGATTTTGAAGTACATGGCAAAACGATTGCCTTCAATGCCTTCAATAATATGGCAGGTCCAAAGCGGTTTTGCACGGTCAATCAGCGCACTGTGTTCCTGTGAAATATAAGTCAAAAGTTCACGGATACGACCGGGATGCGGCAGTGCGATATGGCGGAAGTGATGATCTAAATCAAACTCTTCGTCTTCATCCCAAAAGAAGCCGTTGAGTTTATTGTTAAAAGGAGGAATGGGAATGGATTTTGAATTACGAATATCTGCGACTAAATCTTGAATAAAAGTATCTGGTGCATTGTCAGGGATCTGAAATAAAAATAGACCACCTACGTGCATCGGTTGTTGCCGTTTCTCTAAATTTAAGAATATGAAATCAATAGGATGTAATGGACGCATAGCGTTGATTGCCTCACTGCAATTTCTACAGCTGCTCATGTATGAGTAGCATTGTTAGAATTATTAAATTGTCATTTGCAGTATAGCGTTTTTACGTTGAAATGATACGGAATTATGTGTATCGATGCGTTGAAAAAAACCACTGCTATGCAGTGGTTTTGTGATCTTTATTTTTTCATGTTGCCTGCGTGTAAGCCGCATTCTTTATGGGTTGCATCTTCCCACCACCAGCGACCTTCTCGTTCGTGTTGATTCGGTAAAACAGGTCGAGTACATGGTTCACAGCCAATCGAGATAAAGCCTCGTTCGTGTAGTGGATTATATGGAATTTCCATTAGACGGATATAGTTCCAGACATCAGCGCTAGACCAGTTTGCCAAAGGATTATATTTAATCAATTGCTTGCCCGGACCTGAAAAACCGGGGTCTGCTTGTACCACAGGAATTTCATTACGTGTGCCTGGGCTTTGGTCTTTACGTTGACCTGTGATCCAGCCATCTAAAGTGGCTAGTTTTTTACGCAAAGGTTGTACTTTACGGATACCACAGCATTCTTTATGTTCATCTTGATAGAAGCTAAAAAAGCCCTTTTCTGTTACCAGTTTTTGTACGGCATCACTTTCTGGGAAACAGATTTCAATATCAATTTTATAATGTTTACGGACAGTATCTAAAAATTGGTAAGTTTCAGGGTGTAAGCGACCGGTATCTAAACTAAATACACGAAAAGGAATCCCTAAGTTCGATGCAAGATCAATCAGTACAACATCTTCTGCACCAGAAAAGGAAATCGCAACTTCACCTTGCTGGCTAAGCGCAAGTTTCATAATCTCAGAAGGTGATTTATCTGCATATTCAGATGCAAGTGCATCGACAAGGTCAATAGTAGGGATGGTAGTCATGAATGTCCTGGCTATAGGCTTGGAACGTTAAAACCTATATTAATTTATTTCAGAACTATTTTAATGGAAATGCTAAAACACACTTATCACTAAAAAATAGATACTTATGAAAAAAATAGATTTAAAAAAGAACAATGCATTTTTTTATTCTTCCGCTATGATATTGAAAAATTTTTTTCACATAACAGAGGGTAGAGTGCATGGAAGTCGTTTGTTTAGATCTAGAAGGGGTTTTAGTACCTGAAATTTGGATTAATTTTGCGAAAAAAACAGGCATTAAAGAACTTGAAGCAACGACTCGTGACATTCCAGATTACGATGTGTTGATGACTCAGCGTTTAAATATCCTAAAACAACACGGTTTGGGTTTAAACGATATTCAAGACGTAATCGCAGATATGGGGCCATTTGAAGGTGCAAAAGAGTTTGTAGAGTGGGTGCGTACTCATTTTCAATTGATTATTCTTTCAGATACTTTCTATGAGTTTGCACATCCATTAATGCAGCAACTTGGTTGGCCAACGATTTTCTGCCACAAATTAGAAACTGATGAAAATGGTATGATCTCAGCTTATAAGCTTCGTCAACCTGATCAAAAGCGTAAAGCCGTTCAAGCATTGCATGGGTTAAACTTCCGGGTGATTGCAGCAGGTGATTCTTATAACGATACGACGATGCTTGGTGAAGCAGATGCGGGTTTCTTATTTGATGCGCCTGACAATGTGATTGCAGAATTTCCACAATTCCCACCAATTCATGGCTATGCTGCATTAAAAGAAGCGATTCGTAATGCTTCAGTTCGTGATATTCCAGCTTAATTCTGTATAGCTGGTTATAGAAAAGGGCGCTTATGCGCCCTTTCTTGTTTAATGCAAAGCTGTTCTAACAACTTAGAAGCGATAGCCTATTTTCAAACCATAGCCAAGCGCATGGTTATCTTCAAATTCACCTACTGGATTACCACCAGTTTGAGCAGTAGCATCACCTAACCAGAAGTATTTAACACCTGCTTGGATGAAATAGTTTTCAGCAGGACTATATTGACCACCTAGACCAACATTCCAATTCCCTTCAACAGGGCCTAAAGTCGTAATAGGGTTGCCAGCACCCGAATCGTAACCTACAGATGCAGAACCAGACCATTTGCTGTTAAATTTATGGCCTACACCAACATTAGCTGACCATTGGTCGTCTGAGTAATCAATAAGATTTTGACGGACATGAGGTGCTGGAATTGAACTTACGTTACCAAGTAAAGTTGGTTTAACCGCAAACTGGCTCCAATGTACCCAACGAACATTGGCAAATGCTAGCGTATCTTTAGCAATACCTGTTTGGAAATCTAAGTTAACTGATTGAGGTGTTGTTGCATCAACAGATGATGTCAGCGCACTTAAAGATGGATACGGTAGAAGCGTAGTTTCATTGGATTTTGTATTATGTTCAATTTCAGAGCGGTAGGTAATAGCCGCTTTTAATGCAATTTCAGGAATCGAATAAGCAACACCTGCTAACCAGCCATAAGCTTCTTCACGTTCCATTTCGATGTTATAAGTACCAAGTTTGGCATTACCACCATAAGCAGCACCACGTAGTTTGATATTGGCTTCTACAGTTTGCCAAACTGGACCTGCATAAAAGTTCCAATTTTCGTTTGGTTGGTAACCAATTAGGGCAGTTAAGCTTTCAGTTTTAACATCTACAGATGTACCTTGAGCACCATTACCAAATACTTGCGATGCAGCATCATATTCAGCTTCTGCACCGTATGGTTGGTCGTAAATTAAACCTAGTGAAATTTTGTCAGTCGCTTGTACTTTGACAGCAGCGGAAGGGAAGTAATATGACTTCGCCATGTCATCGACATTAAGTTCATTTGACTTTACTTCTGCATCTAGAACAGTGATACCTGCTTCTGCATAGTTACCAGGTTGTAAGAATGCTGAAATAGACTGACCTGAACGATCTAGACCCGCTGCAAATAATGATGCTGTTGGTAAAGCGGTAAGTAAAATTGCGTAGCTAAGGTGATTTAAGCGCATACTTTTCCCTGTTTGTAACTTTTGATGTTATTTCAATGTGTGGAAAGTAACATAAATAGAAAAACAGTAAATAAGAGTTGCTACTCTAAAATTGAACTAGGGAAGTTAAAAAATGAGCATGACTAGAGTGTTTATTCTAGTGCTTGATAATTATCTTTATGATTTTTAAATGAAAAATTAGAGTAAAAAGCTTAGTTTTTGATAAATGTTTTAGTAAATTTAAATGTTTATTGTTTGATCAAACAAGATAGGGAAAGAATAAAAAGTTAGGGCCATAGCGAACTATGGCCCGAATCATATTTAAATTAGAAGCGGTAACCGATTTTTAAACCGTATGCCCAAGCATCGTTATCTTCAAATTCACCAACAATACGGCTATCTTCACCAAATTGAGCAGCTGTTTGAGATTTTGCATCACCGAGCATGAAGTATTTCACGCCACCAGCAATGAAGTAATTCGGTGCAGGACTAAATTGTAAACCTAAGCCGACATTCCAGTAACCTTCAGTAGGGCCAAGTGTTGATACAGGGTTGCCAGCACCTGAGTCCCAACCTACAGATACGTTACCAGCCCATTGTTCGCTAAGTTTGCGACCAACACCAACTGTTGCAGAAATTTGGTCTTCAGAATATTCAACTAAGTTAAAGCCGTTCGGACGGTTAACTGCTGGTAATTGTCCAACTGCTTCAGACATTAAACCGAATTGGTATGGACGAATTGCGAAATTTGACCATTCAACCCAACGCACGTTTGCAAATGCAACGGTGTCAGCCATGATACCGGATTGGAAATCAAGGTTTACAGACTGAGGTGTAGTAATCGTTGAAGTGCCCTTAGCTCCAACTACATCTGCAGGGTTTTGACCAAGTAGCGTTAACGCGCCAGCAGTTGGAATTGTTTCGCGAATTGTCGTTTCATGGTCAATTTCAGAACGATATGTTAAAGAAGCTTTAAGTGCAATTTCTGGAATTTGGTAAGCAACACCTGCCAACCAACCAAGATCACCAGTTTCTTTAATGTTTGAGTCATAGCCATTAAAAATGCTATAGCCTTGACCACGTAGGCTTACGCTACCTTTAACTGTTTGATAAACAGGACCAGCATAGATGTTCCAATTTGGCGTAGGTTGGAAGCCAAAAACAAAAGCTAAGTTCTGAGTGTCTACAGAAACTTTTGTATTTCCTTGGCCTAGAGCAACACCTGCATTATCTAAACGTTGTTGTAATTGCTGTTGACCTTGAGTAAATGCCCCAGCTTCAACTTGTGGACGTACTGCAGCAGCAGCTGTATCAACATTACCACCTGCTTGAGTGATTATACCTGTCACGGTTGCTTGTAAAGTAGCATTATAAGCTGGGTTTGTTGGAGACATACCTTGTTGTGTAAGCAAGCCTTGCGCTGCTAAACCTACAATTTGTGTACTTGTAAGTTGATTTAAAGTTTGAGTAACTTCATTTCGAACCATGCTGTCTAATAGTGGTTGAGGTAATATCGTGTCAGAAACTTGTGAAACAAAAGCATTATTACCTTTATATTCAGCAGCGGCACCAAATGGTTGGTCATATAGAAGACCGAATGAAAATTTATCTGTTAATTGTAGTTTTAATGCGGCTGAAGGGAAGTAATAATCATCACCCATGTCTTCAATATTACGACGTGTAGCTGTTTCACCAGCTTCTTTACCAGAAACTGTAGGATCTAGAACTGAAATACCTGCTTCAAAATAGTTCCCTGGTTGTAAAAATGCAGAAATAGATTGTCCTGAACGGTCCATTGCTGCAGCAAAAGCACCTGTCATTGGAACTGAAGCAAGAATCATGGCTGTAGCTAAAGTTTTTAATTTCATTCTTCGTCATTCCTTGAGATACGAATTTGATTTTTATGGTTACTGCATATATTCGTTATGGAAAACTTCTTAATACTCTTAGGCTTAATTGTTACTCCATGTGACAAAAATAGCACAATTAAAATAAGAGTAAATGCTCTAGATTGAAAAATATGGCTAAAAGTTGCTATTTTTAGAGTAAAAGTACTAATTAGTATATATAACATTTTGATTATTATTTAATATTTTTATTTAGCGCATTATTTTCTAAACCTAGAAAAAAATTGAAAAAATTTTGATATGAGCAGTCATAAATTGAATTTTTGGCCTTATGGACCATACTATGTGTCGTTTTTTGCATTGAGAGGTAGGTGGTTAGCACATTTTAAAGCGCTATTTAACTGTTCTTAAAAATAGTCTTTGAATAGTAATCTTTGTAAAAACAATAACTAAGTTAAAAACTGTAATTGATGGGTTTTTAGTGTGAAAGGTTCTTTCTTTATATTTATTGGTATATGGGGGATTACAAATACAGGGAGGAGGGATATCTCAGAAATTGTGCGCTCTGCGGGACTCGAACCCACGTCGGTCGCTTAGGAGGCAACTGCTCTATCCAGTTAAGCTAAGAGCGCAAGACGGAGGCTAATGTACTCCTATTTTAGCTAAAAAAAAAGTTATTGCCGAAACAATAACTTTTTAAATTACTTAATCTTTATGAACTTCATTGGGGTCAATGTCGCTCAAATCTTTAGGATTAAGATAGTTAAACATTAATAACATGACTGTAATCCAAACAGGGATCATCAGAACAGATTCCATAAAGCCCTGAGTCCACATAATAAAGAGAACTAATGCAATAAAGATCAGAACGATGTAGTTGCTGACTGGCGCCCAAAGTGCAGGATAAGACGTTGTAAAATTCAAAATACGTTTTGCACGACGGAACTGTAAGTGAGTCATGGTAATCATCGCCCAGTTCAGAACAAGCGCACCAACCACCACATACATTAAGTGACCTAGCGCATCTTCAGGTACGAAGTAGTTTAAGAGTACGCAACCGAAAATCAGTACTGCAGAAAGTAATACTGCTGGAATTGGCACGCCACTTTTGTTGGTTTTTGCGAAAACTTTTGGTGCATTACCTTGCTTCGCCAAGCTGTAAAGCATACGGCTATTGGCATACATACCGCTGTTATAAACAGACAGTGCTGCAGTTAAAATAATGAAGTTCAGTAAATGTGCAGCCCAATCAATACCCAGTTGGCTAAAGATCATCACAAATGGACTTTTGTCTAAACCACCTAGTTCAAGCTGATTCCATGGCACAAGTGATAATAGAATAGTCAAAGAACCCACGTAGAAAATCAAAATACGAAAAACAACTTGGTTAATCGCTTTAGGAATAGTTTCTTTTGGATTTTCAGCTTCCGCTGCCGCCATACCAATCAGTTCAATACCACCGAAGGCGAACATCAAGAAAGCTAGCATGAAGAATAAGCCTTCAAAACCATTTGGGAAGAAGCCGCCCTGACTCCATAAGTTGGTAAATGATGCTGTAGAGTTGGCATCTGCTGTAAGTAGCAAATACAAACCAAATACGATCATCGAAATAACTGCAGTGACTTTAATAATCGACAGCCAAAACTCAGATTCACCATAAAACTTCACATTACCTAAGTTTACTAAAGTAATGATCACGAAGAAGAACAGTACAGATGCCCATGCTGGAATATGAGGCCACCAGTAATTGATGTATTTCGCAACAGCGGTGAGTTCTGTCATTGCCACTAAAATATAGAGAATCCAGTAGTTCCAACCTGTTAAGAAACCTGGAAATTTCCCCCAATATTTATATGCAAAATGGCTAAATGAACCCGCTACAGGTTCATGGAC
The DNA here is from genome assembly GCF_013420015.1 of Acinetobacter sp. YH12039. Classification (NCBI taxonomy): domain Bacteria; kingdom Pseudomonadati; phylum Pseudomonadota; class Gammaproteobacteria; order Moraxellales; family Moraxellaceae; genus Acinetobacter; species Acinetobacter sp. YH12039. The sequence continues at coordinate 22,263 of NZ_VOZA01000043.1, forward strand.
GATCATTTCACCCAACTGACGCATAATTAGAAAGGCGATCAAACCGCCAATGGCGTAGCCAAGAATAATGGATGGTCCAGCAGATTGAATCACATGCGCTGAGCCCAAGAATAAGCCTGTACCAATTGCACCACCCATGGCAATCAATTGAATATGACGATTCTTTAAGCCACGCTTGAGTTCGGAGGAATTGGTAGTCAAGTTACTCTTCCCGAGAATGGTTTAATTTTGGTAATTGTAATGTATAGAGAATGAATAGCCTAGTAGCTCAAAATTTATGAAAAATATTTATAGGTTTGATAACCTATTTTTGGTTTTAAATGCTGAATTAAAAATTTATGAATCAATAGATTAATTTTATTTTAATTGAAATTCTTATACTTGGCTTTATATGGAAAAGGTATCGAATGTTGTTTTTTTATACTTAAGTCATGTGATTGTTAAAACTTCAATTAAACATTGTATGATGCAAAAGCGCAGAAAAAACGCTCTGCCAAAACACAATGATAAAGATTAAGGATTCAATAAAAATGAGTTTTGCTCCCCAAATTAAAATTGCAGCGACTTATATGCGTGGTGGTACTAGTAAAGGTGTATTTTTCAAGCTAGATGATTTGCCGCTTGCAGCACAACAAGCTGGAAAAGTTCGCGACCAACTTTTATTACGTGTGATTGGCAGTCCAGATCCTTATGGCAAACAAATTGATGGGATGGGTGGAGCAACATCAAGTACCAGTAAAACCGTTATTTTGGCAAAAAGTTCACAGCCTGAGCATGATGTCGACTACCTATTTGGACAAGTGTCGATTGATAAAGCATTTGTAGACTGGAGCGGTAACTGCGGAAACTTAACGGCAGCTGTTGGTGCATTTGCCATTGCAAATGGTCTGGTTGATGCATCACGTATTCCTGAAAATGGCTTGTGTACGGTTCGTATTTGGCAAGCCAATATTCAAAAAACCATTATTGCGCATGTACCTATTACTGATGGTGCAGTACAAGAAACCGGTGATTTTGAACTAGATGGTGTGACCTTCCCAGCAGCTGAAGTTCAAATTGAATTTTTAGACCCCGCAGATGATGGTGAAGATGGCGGCGCTATGTTCCCTACAGGGAACTTGGTCGATACTTTAACCGTACCCGATGAAGGCAGTTTCCCTGCAACATTCATTAATGCAGGTATTCCAACGATTTTCTTAAATGCAGAAGATATTGGTTATGTCGGCACTGAACTGCAAGATGCAATCAATGGTGATGCCAAGGCATTGGCCCGTTTTGAAAAAATCCGTGCTTATGGTGCGCAGCAAATGGGTTTGATTTCAGATATTGCTGAAGCAGAACAGCGTCAACATACCCCAAAGATTGCATTTGTTTCAAAACCGAAAGCCTATACATCTTCGAGTTCTAAACAAATTTCAGAACAAGATACGGACTTATTGGTTCGTGCCTTGTCGATGGGGAAACTGCATCATGCCATGATGGGCACAGCGGCAGTTGCCATTGGTACAGCTGCGGCGATACCGGGAACGCTTGTGAACTTAGCCGCGGGTGGTGGGGAGCGAGAAGCTGTGCGTTTCGGACATCCGTCTGGGACGCTACGTGTAGGTGCGCAAGCAATTTATGAAAATGGTCAGTGGGTCGTTAAAAAAGCCGTGATGAGCCGAAGTGCGCGTGTCTTAATGGAAGGCTGGGTGCGTATTCCTGCGGATAGTTTGGATTAAGCATTTAACATCTCATTTGAAATCAGCCTCTGCTTTGCAGGGGCTTTTTTTTGCCTTTATCTTTTATATGAATAAGCAAATCATGAATTGGTATATCTTTTTATATAATATGAACTGCATTTAATATTAGAAAGTTTCTGTGATTTATGTCAGATTAATTTTGTTAGCATTTTGCGTAGCTTTACCCTGAAAAAAAGTAGCGAAACCATGCTTAAAAAAGACTTATTGACATCCTCACCCCCTTAAAAGAGGGTGATTCCTACAGCTAGACGCTTATGCCCAAGCGCAAGAATGTTTAGAGCTGAGTTTATATCTCGATCATGAGCTGTACCACAGCTCATGCACTCCCATT
>NZ_VOZA01000044.1:0-22710 GCF_013420015.1 Acinetobacter sp. YH12039
TGTTCCACTTTAGATATTTGTTTAAGATGAGATGTAACTCATTGAAATGTGTCATCATATTCGTCGTCAGAAAACAAGTATTATGCCATTATTTCAATGAGTTATCTTTTTTTGTCGTGTACAAAGGTAAATTTGTTATGAAAGATGTGGCGCACATGGCTTTAAAGTAGGCAGGAATGCTGCTATAAACCACAGCAGTACAACGCTTTTTTGATTTGTAACCATAATATAAAATTCGACACTTAGACCATGAAATTAACCCAATCCAAGATATGGTTATGCTTGTTTTTACCCATATCTAGCACGTTTAGCACTGCTTATGCAGCGCCCTCCTCATCTTATTTTGATGCCAGTAAAAATAGAATTCAGCAGCTATTCGCACCGCAATCTGCAACTGCAAACCAAGTCAACTTGCAGCAGTTTAAGCAATTTCCATTAGATATTCAGTCGCTACAAGAACTGTTGCCTGTAGTGACTAGCACGGTTCAAAATACTGGACATTCCACAACAAATGCCGCAACGGTCGGATATGTAGCCGAACTAGGCTTACAAGATGCCATTCAACAAGCGCTACAACGCCGCCCTGAAATTACCCGCAGTATTGCCACTTTGGCAGGGCAAGCCGCCAATATCGATGCAGCCAAGGCACAGTATTATCCACAAATTTCTGGGGGCATCAGCACTGCTGACTTAACCACAGGTGAACGGGGTAGACAACTTTACAGCCTATCGGCAACCCAAGTCCTGTATGACTTTGGCAAAATTAAAAGTACGGTCAATATTGAACAAGCCAAATTATTACAAGAACAGGCCAATGTGCTCGTGAGTATTGATGATATTGCCTATCAAACCGCCAATGCCATTGTTAATGTGAACCGCTATCAAGAATTGGTTAAAATTGCTCAGCAGCAAATACAAGGACTGGGACGAATTGCGGAAATCGCCAATTTACGGGCTAAAGCGGGGATCAGCAGTCAAGCCGACCCCATACAAGCACAGTCCAATGTTGAGGCAGCACAGTCAAATTTATTGATGCAACAGACCCAACTGCACCAGTATCAACAAAAACTGCGAACATTATTGGGTTATGACGTCAATCGGATTCAATTTGATATTCCCGATGCGGTGATTCGTCAAGCAGGCTTGTACCAAGAACCTGATTTCGTGCAAATTCCACAAATGATGTCAGCACAAGCAGCCGTACAAGTGGCGCAATTTCAAAAGCAAGAAACTAAACTGAGCAGCTATCCTAGCATTCAGGTTAAAGGCAGTTTAAGCCAAGCCTTAAATGGTAAAAACCCCAACAATAATAAAGATGATGGAATGTATAGCTCGGTTATGCTTGAAGCCAATAGTAACTTTTTTCAAGGCGGGGCAACCCGTTCTCGACTGCGGGCAGCCAGTTATGCCGAAGAAGCGGCAAAAGCAGAAGTTCAAACGGTGTATTTGGATGTGTTAGACCAAGTACGTTTGATCCGAGAACAAGTGGAAAATAAACAACAGCAAATGCAAGTATTAACCTTACGTAAGCAAACGACCGCACGCACCAAAGAACTGTACCAAGAACAATATAAATTAGGCACACGTACTGTGGTGGACTTATTAAACTCCGAACAAGCTATTCATAGTGTTGCTCAAGATATTGAAAATGCACGCTATGACATCTATGCAGGTTTGGTGCAATACCTTTATATCACTGGTCGCTCTCGTGATGTGTACCATCTTAACCATCTTTCGATTCAAGGATTTGAAATTCAGCCATGAGTACGACTATTCACTATCAACCTTGGCTGCAAGCCGTTTTAACAATTGCCAAACATTATCGCATTGAAGCTTCGGAAGAGCGTTTACGTTTACAACTGGACTGGAACCCGAACCCATCTAGCGATGAGTTGGTGACTCTGATGGGGCGGCAAATTGGCCTACAGGTCAGAGCCAGTGCCTTTAGTCCCGAAATCTTAAACCCTTGGCGTTTACCTGTGCTCATTGCCATGCACGATGGGCAGGTCGGGGTGTTAGATAAACTCGATGCCGCAGGCAATGCCAGCGTACAATTTAGCGGTGACCAAGGCTTGGCACAAGTGCTCACGCTGCAACAACTGCAACACAGCATACAACAGGTCTATATTTTACGCCCTGAAAAATCGATCCCCGATGTGCGGATTGATGAATATGTCAAACCCTACGAGTCGAGCTGGTTTTGGTCAATTGTCCTGCGGGATTGGAAACGCTATATCGATGTCATGTTTGCCTCTTTAATGGCCAATATTTTGGCTTTGGCGACGGTTTTATTTTCCATGAACGTCTATGATCGGGTGATTCCAGCCCAATCGATTCCGACCTTGTGGGTGTTGGCAGGTGGGGTATTGTTGGCGGCGATCTTTGAATTTAGCATCCGTGTCGCCCGTATTTATTTGTCGGATATTATTGGCAAACGGGCCGATTTGAAAATTTCAGATCGGGTCTTTGGTCATGCGCTACGCATTAAAAATAAAGAACGTCCCAAGTCCACAGGCACCTTTATTTCCCAAATTCGAGAACTGGAAGGCGTACGGGAATTGGTGACTTCGACCACCATTTCAGCGGTGGCCGATTTACCGTTTTTCTTATTGTTCTTGGGCATTTTTTGGTTAATTGGCGGCGATTTATTTTGGGTGATGTTGGCTGTGGTGCCGTTGATGATTTTACCAGGGATTTTGATTCAAAAACCGTTGGCGAAATTGGCTGCTGAAGGTATGCGCGAAGGGGCAATTCGTAATGCCACCTTGGTCGAAGCGGTACAGGGCATTGAAGATATTAAATTATTACGTGCCGAAGCACGCTTTCAAAACCAATGGAACCATATGAATGAAGTCTCGGCAGAGATTTCGATGCGTCAGCGCAAATTGGTGGGCGTGGTTGGCGCATGGACGCAAAAAGTCCAAGGCCTAACCTTTGCCATTGTGGTTTTGGTGGGCTGTTTTGCAGTCATGAAAGGCGATATGACCACGGGAGCCTTGGTGGCCTGTTCGATTTTATCCTCTCGGATGCTGGGGCCGATTGCCCAAATTTCGGGGGTGCTGGGACGTTTGCAACAAGCCAAAGTGGCCAAAACCAGTTTGGATGAATTGATGAAAAAACCTGTCGATCAGGCGGAACATGCCCATCTGATTCATCGTGCAGCTTTGCACGGTCAGTATGAGCTCAGCCAAACCCTATTTAAATATGCCGAAGATGATGCGCAAGCGACTTTGGCAATTCAAAAACTCGAGATTCGTGCAGGGGAAAAAATTGCAATTTTAGGTCGCAATGGCGCAGGGAAATCGACCCTGTTACAACTGTTGGCAGGCATGCAAGAACCTGTACAAGGCAAAATTAAACTGGATGGGGTGGATTTGGGTTTAATTGACCCTGCCGATGTGCGTCGTGATATGGGCTTGCTCAATCAAAATGCCCATTTATTTTTTGGAACGGTGCGGGAAAATCTTAAATTGGGCGCACCTTTGGCCACAGATCAAGACATTTTAACGGTCTTGAAAATGACAGGGGCTTTGGATTTTGTGTTGGCGAAAAAAGAAGGTTTAGATCATCAGGTCTTGGAAGGTGGAGCAGGTTTTTCGGGCGGACAACGTCAGGCTTTACTCTTGTCACGGCTGTTATTACGTCAGCCGAATATTGTGCTGCTCGATGAACCGACCGCAGCCTTGGATGATGTCACTGAAAAACAATTGATTGATCATTTACACACGTGGCTGGGGCAAAAAACCTTGGTGATTGCCACCCACCGTCGTGCAGTGCTGGAATTGGTGGATCGTATTATTGTGTTACAAGACGGAAAAATTGTGATGGATGGCAGTAAACAACAGATCTTGCAGCAGTCAGTTTCCAATCAGGCGGAGGCAACAGCATGAGCCAGCAATCCTCGCAACCGAACAAAGTGACACACATTGAACCGCCTTTGCCAAGAGCCAGCTTATTTATTTGGATTATTGGCATAGGCTTGTTTGTGTTGTTGGCATGGGCGTGGTTATTCCAGCTTGAAGAAGTGTCCACAGGCACGGGAAAAGTGGTGCCTTCCTCTAAAGAACAAACTATTCAGTCACTTGAAGGCGGGATTTTAACCAAGCTCAATGTGCAAGAAGGACAAATTGTACAACAGGGGCAGGTGTTGGCACAGCTTGATCCGACCCGTTTGGCCTCCAATGTGGGTGAGTCGGCATCATTATTATTGGCCTCGCAAGCCACGGCTGCACGGTTGCGTGCCGAAGTGAATGGTACAGCACTGCATTTTCCTGCCGAAGTCTTAAAAGATCCCGCATTGGTACGTGAAGAAACCGCATTGTATCAATCTCGTCGTTTTAATTTAGAGGAGTCTTTGGCGGGTTTGCAGCAGGCTTTGCTGTTGGTACAGCAAGAGCTGGGCATGACCGAACCATTGGTGGCCAAAGGTGCAGCCAGTGAAGTGGAAGTGTTACGCTTAAAACGCCAAGCCAATGAACTGCGGAATCAAATGAACGATGTCCGTAACCAATATTTGGTCAAAGCCCGTGAAGAATTGGCCAAAGCCAATACCGACATTGAAACGCAAGGACAAATTGTGAAGGGTAAGTCGGACAGCCTGAGCCGTACCGTCTTTAAGTCACCTGTACGCGGGATTGTCAAAGAAATTAATGTCATGACCTTAGGTGGGGTAGTGGCACAAAATGGCAAGCTGATGACTTTGGTACCGCTGGATGAAAAACTGCTGATCGAAGCGCGGATTTCACCACGAGATATTGCCTTTATTCACCCAGGTCAGGAAGCATTGGTTAAAGTCACCGCCTATGACTATTCCATTTATGGCGGACTCAAAGGTAAAGTCACGGTGATTTCACCCGACACCATTCGGGATGAGGTCAAGCAAGACCAGTTTTATTATCGGGTCTATATTCAAACCAACAGCGATAAACTGAACAATAAAGCAGGGCAGCAGTTTAGTATTACCCCAGGTATGGTGGCCACAGTGGATATTAAAACGGGTCAGAAAAGCGTGTTAGATTATCTGATTAAACCGTTTAATAAAGCGCAAGAGGCGTTAAGAGAGCGTTAAGATTTTGGTTTAAATCAGGTTTTTAGTAATACTTATTGGCTATTTGTTTAAGCTTTGAGGTTTGCTTAGTTTTTACCCGAGTGTTCGAAATTGCATTGAACTGCAAGCACAGTCTGTAATAGAAATGAACAATGAGCGCCACAGGCGCTCATTTTTATCACTTGGAGCGTAAAACCTCGTGGTTCAGCACGAGGATATAAGCGACTGGCGTAAGCCATACGACATGGAATGTCGTATTAAATATCTTTGTTGTTCATTACTTAAAATATTATTGTTAAAATAAGCACATGAAAACACTTAAACTCCGCATAAAAGACAAACACGCAAAGGTGCTGATTAAATTAGCATCTGAGGTGAACTTTGTTTGGAATTATGTGAATGATTTAAGTTTTAAGCACCTAAAAAGAAAAGGTGAATTTCTATCTGCATTTGATATTGCTCAATACACCAAAGGCGCATCTAAAGAGTGTAGTTTGCACAGCCAAACCATTCAGGCTGTCACCGAAGAATTAGTCACACGCAGAAAGCAGTTTAAGAAAGCCAAACTCAAATGGCGTGTTAGCAACAAGAAGTCAGCAAGAAAATCACTTGGATGGATACCGTTTAAGAAAGTAGCGATCAAATACGCTGATGGATATGTTCAATATGATAAACATCAATTCAAGCTATGGGATAGCTATGGATTAAGCAAATATGCTGTTAGAACTGGTTCATTTGTTGAGGACAGCCGTGGGCGTTGGTACGTGTGCCTTGTGGTCGATTCATCGAATCAAGAAAAACCAACAGCAACCAAAGCCATAGGTATTGATCTAGGTTTAAAAGATACTGCAACCTGTTCTGATGGTACGGTTATTTCAAACCCCAAGTTCTATCGCCAATACGAAAAGAAATTAGGTATTGCTCAACGAGCAAGGAATAAAAAACGTGTACGTGCATTACACGCCAAGATTGCAAATTGCCGTAAAGACCATTTGCATAAGGCAAGTACATTACTTGTTAAAAATAATGCACTCATAATTGTAGGTAACTTAAGTGCCAAAAAGCTTGTAAAAACTAAAATGGCAAAGTCTGTTTTAGATACAGGGTTTTCAGCACTAAAAACAATGCTCAAGTATAAATGCGAGAACGCAGGGGTAATGTTTAAAGAAGTCAATGAAGCCTATACCACCCAAATCTGTTCGTGCTGCGGTGAGATCACCTCAAGTAGTCCGAGAGGTAGGACAGGTCTTGGAATAAGAGAATGGTCATGTGAGTGTGGTGTCACTCACGATAGGGACTTAAATAGTGCCATGAACATTCTTGCGCTTGGGCATAAGCGTCTAGCTGTAGGAATCACCTCCGTTTAAGGGAGGTGAGGATGTCAAGGCTGTTTTTGCAGTTAAAAGCTGCGGGAGAGACCGAAGAACAATGAGGTCTGATGCGCTTGATCAATTAAAGGGCTGTTTGAAACTTTGGATGGCAAAATCTTATGGGTCACCACCGCACTGCTACGCCAGTTGGCATTGATGTTATAACTCGCGCCAAGCGAAACGTGAGGAATCACCACGCTCTCTGGACGATATTGAGTGACACCTTTGGCCACTTCAGTATCTAAGGTACCATAATAATTCGCTCGATCATCCGATAACCACGTTGCGCCAATATTCGGAATGATGCTGAGTTGCGGGGTTAAGCGCCAAAAATATTGATAATTCAGTTTTGCGGCCGCCGTATCACTGGCATTACCGATATCGGTGAGCACTTGAGTCGAGAGGACACCGTATTGACCTTTCCACATTCATTCTAAGCCAGCATCTGCACTCATCTGCCGATCTTCAAGTTGTTCTCTGCTTAAATTGTGCTTGGCTAGTTTGGCACGATTCAAATCATTTACCTCTAAAACATCCAGATTGGCGCTTAAAATTGCACTGATGTTAAATGCCTGATCTTGATGTAAATGCATACCACGGCGACTGGACTTGAGTCAAGAGTATCTGGCTGTACCTTGACGCAGAATCAACAAGGAAACCGAGGGATCACGGGGGTGTAATTCGATCACAGATTGGATGAAATCATATGAAGAATAGATTTTCTCAGACTGGACTGACCTTAATTGAGCTGATAATTACGATTGCCATTCTAAGTTTGCTGTTGATGATGGGGAGCAGCAGTCTGAGACAGCGTTGATTATAGTGCAAAAGAGAGCTCGAAGAAGAGTTTAACGGATTGGTCTGAATGAGACTACTTGCACCACTTGGGTTTCGATCGGTGCAAGCGATAGGTGATCTAAACGAGTCGCAAACACAACAGCATATTTCCAAGTGCTCATGTATAAATACAAAACCACAGAAAAATATATTTGAGTATTTGTCTTGGTTTATATTTCAAGTTATAAATAGAGAAATAAATGTTATATTTTGTCACTATTTATTATATAATTGTGTGTATAATCACAAGGGTAGATATAACATAATTTCTAACTTGCTTAAAAAAGGGTACACGTCATGGCTAAAATTCCTTTAGAAAATTTGCATGAAATTGATGGTTATGTGGCAGCGGCACTGGTAGACAGTGAAAGTGGACTGGCACTTGCAGCACAGGGCAATGGTTCCATTGACCTAGAGCTTGCGGCAGCAGGCAATACAGAGGTACTTCGTGCAAAGCGCAAAGTGGTGAAGTCATTAAATTTGAATGACTCTATTGAAGATTTTTTGATTACGCTGGGTAAGCAATATCATTTAATCCGTCCATTGGACTCTAACGATGCTTTATTTTTATATTTAGTCTTAGACCGCAGCAAAGCCAATTTAGCGATGGCTCGACATGAGCTGAAACGCTTTGAAAAAGAATTAGATTTTTCTTAATACACAGAAGAAGGTTGTTGAGTTTCAACAACCTTCTTCGCTGTCTTTTTTGTATACAGGTGCTAAACGCATATGATTCCTTCTGTGTATATTTCGATATTTGGTTTGGGATTGTCCACTGTTACTGATTTAAAAAATGCCATTACCGCTAAATTGGCACAGAATTTTCAAGTGAATTGGACACATATTGCGGATAAAAAGCTACAAATTTTATTATTACATGAAGATTTCGCACATATGAGTCAACTTCAAGAAGATAACTCTAATTTGCGGATCTTAAAACTCAACAAAAATAAGCAATGGGCGGGTCAGATTGTCAATGATGTCCTATACTTGCCCTTATCTTCAACGCATGCTTTATCTACATGGTTAAGCCAATTTATTATGACCAGCGCTGTTGCCCCAGCCGTTGAAACAGCTGTTAAAGTACAGATGCCGCAACACAAGCTGAGTCATCACAGCATTTCTAAGGCATTTAACTGTATTTATCAGGATTATGCCAATCTCAATAAATTTATTATTCAAAGTAATGGGCAGGTATTGTCCTTTTTTGATATTCAAAGCAATGAATTTTATTCCAATACCCAACTCAATATTCATGAGATGACGGAATTGGAAGTGCTTCCCGCAGATTTAAATAGTATTGTACGGTTTAAAAAACAATTTAAAGCACGTGATTTAAAGCATGGTATTTGGCAATTTGTTTGGGATCATCTTGCGGATGATGTGCCAGAATTTCCTTTCGCATATCGGCTATCGACTTGGCCTCAGCCTTTACATCAGTCACAGCGAAATGTGCTATTAAAAATGTCGGCTTATTTTAGTCAGGGGCATACGGTGGACTATGTACAGCAACAGATGCAGGTCGGCACGCCGCTCATTCATCGTTATTTATTTGCTTGTCGTATTGCACAAATGTTGACAGAAATTCCAGTCGAGGAACATTCTACAACGCATCACTTGGCAACAGTATCTCCGCCTGCGCAGACTGGCGCAGTCCGTGGTTTTTTGAGTAAATTACGTAAAAAACTTGGCTTATAATGGAACGATAATGATTTTACAACAACATAAAATTGTGTTTGCGGGAACGATGGGGGCGGGGAAAAGTGAAGCCATCAAATCGTTATCGAGTATAGAGGTGTTGGCTACCGAAGCCATCAATACCGACACCGAAGCCAATAGCAAAATGTTCACTACCGTTGGCATCGATTATGGTGAATTGGTTTTAGAGGATGGTACCAAAGTCGGTTTATATGGAACTCCTGGGCAGGAGCGATTTGATTTTATTTGGAATATGATCTGCAAAGGTGCTTTGGGCATTATTATTTTAATTGATCATAGTATTGAACAACCGATTGAGCATTTAAATTTTTATTTAAATTCTTTTAAAGCCATGAGTGACAATATTGTGATTGGCATCACCCACCTTGACCAAAAAACAGCGCACACGACAGCCATTTATCGTGAATGGGAAGAACAGGGGGGGCATCAAGGTTTACCTTTATTTTTTATTGATGCACGTCAAAAAGACGATGTGTTATTGCTGGTTGAAGCATTAATTGCTCATGCCGAAGTTTATTTAGAGAGTTAAAATATGCACAGCAATGAACTCAAACGTACAGCACCAGATGAACTGATTGCTTTCTCACGTCAACATATGAATGCTGTTTTGAGCAATGTTTCAGGGGTGGATTTTGTCATGCTCTGTTCGGCAGATGGTTTTGAATTGGCTTCGGTCTATAAGAAAAACCGTAGCAATCTGGGTAAACTTGCAGCGGTCAGTAGTTCCATTTTGGCGATGGTACAGGCTTTTGTCAGTGAAATAGATTTACACGACTGTCAAAATATTACTTTAGATGCCGTCAATGGCAAAGCGATTCTAACGGCCATTCCGCATCCTGCATACCCTATGGTGATGGTGGTGTTAAGCTCTAAAGATGTGTTGCTGGGGCAGTTATTGTATTCAATCAAAAAAACAGTACAAAGTATTCAGCAACAACCCTTGCATGCTGTCGTGCATTCCTTAGTATAAGCCGATGAATACACCCTTCTTTTTTGAAAACCTCACTAAAGATTTAGAGAACTATCAACGCGCTATTGATGCACACTCTATAGTCGCGATTACCGATGCACGTGGCGTCATTACCCATGTCAATGATAAGTTTTGTGATATTTCCCAATATAGTTATGCCGAACTGATGGGGGGCACGCATAAAATTATTAACTCGGGCTACCACTCTCGACTTTTTTTCAAAAAATTATGGAAAACCATTGCGAGCGGGAACATTTGGCAAGGCGAAATTTGCAATCGTGCAAAAGATGGTTCTGTGTACTGGGTTGATACAACGATTGTCCCCTTAACCGACAGTACAGGGAGCTTAAAGTATTATATTTCTATCTGTACCGATATTACCCAACTGAAAAATGCCGAAGCTCAAGCACGTTATATGGCTTTGCATGATGAGTTGACTGGCCTGCCCAATCGACATTTCATGAAAGAATATTTAGCTGCCGTGATAGAAAGCAATGGCTTAAATCAGGCCTATGGCGCACTTTTGATGTTGGATTTGGATCATTTTAAAAATATTAATGATGCTTTTGGACATGATGTAGGGGATGATTTGCTGAAAGTGCTCTCTATTCGACTGAGCCAGCATATACATCCGCAAAATATGGTGGTGCGCTTAGGAGGGGATGAATTTTTAATTATCTTGTCAGAGCTTAGTTCTATTGAAGAGGATGCCCGCAGAGAAGTTAGAGATATCGCAGAATATATTCACAAGGAGTGCAGCCGTCCTTTTTTGTTAAATGGCAAACTTACGCATACCAGTGTCAGTATGGGAATTGCCATGTTTTGCAATAATACATTGCAAGCGCATGAATTACTTAAACATGCAGATATGGCACTTTATGAAGTGAAAAGAATGGGGCGAAATGACATCCTGTTTTTTGATGCGAGTATTGAACAACGGATTTTAGTTGAACAGAGCTTGCTGTCCGATTTTCGTCTGGCGCTGAAGCGCAATGAGCTGCAACTTTTTTATCAAGTATTGGTCGACGCCGAACAAAATATTAAAGGCTATGAAGCTTTATTAAGATGGCAGCACCCCGTACATGGTTTAATGCTGCCTGAGCGGTTTATGCATCTGATTGAAAAGACCGAGCTGATACATACAGTCGGGTATCAGGTTTTAGAACTTGCCTGTCAGCAATTGCTTGCTTGGCATCAACAGGATGAGGCATCGCATTGGGTGATTGCAGTCAATGTTAGTGCTGAACAATTTAAGAACCATCATTTTGAAAAAAATGTAGTTGAGATTATTGAAAAATATGCTGTAAACCCAGCACTCTTGCGTTTTGAGCTGACTGAAAGCATGTTTTATGCCGACCTTAACCAGTCCATTAAAACGATGCAAACTTTAATTGAGTTTGGCATTCAGTTTTCGATGGATGATTTTGGTACGGGGTATTCATCCCTCAGTTATCTTCGACTCTTGCCATTGGATCAATTAAAAATTGACCGTTCATTTATGGCGGGCATGCTGTCTAATCCTGAAGATCTAGCGGTGATTAAAACGATAATCGCGTTAGCTAAAATTTTAGGATTGACGGTTGTGGCTGAAGGTATAGAGTCTGAAGCGCAATTTTTGCTTTTAAAGGAAAGTGGTTGCTATCTGTTTCAAGGCTACTATTTTGGTTATCCGAGTAAATTTTAACTATATTAGGTTTCATCGTGGAACGGCTTTGTTGCACAAAGATTTGAAATACAAAGCCCCCTAATTGAGCCAAATTTAAGGCGTAACTTGGGTAAGTGGTCGACCTAATTCCGTAAATCTGTTGAGGACTGCTACACGTGCATGAATTTCATTGACTTGGCTATCAAATTTTCTTGCACTGAGTTTATCCCCCAATAATTTGATGCAATGCATCTTAGTTTCGACCAAACTTCGGCAATGATAGCCGGACCATTTTTTCCATAATGTTCTGCCTAAACGTTTAACTGTTCGAAGTAATTCATTTCGTGCTAGCGAGCTGATCTTTGTATCTTTCCATGGTTTCGCATTTTTTCTAGGTGGAATCACCGCATGCGCTTGCCGATCTGCAATGACCTGACGGCATTGCTTGGTGTCATAAGCTCCATCGGTATAAACAGAGTCAATCTGCTCATCTTGTGGAATCTGATCGAGTAAATCACCAAGCACTTGTGAATCACTCACATTATTTGTAGTGAGTTGAATAGCGCGTATTTGAAGGGTTTCAGCATCTATACCAATATGAAGTTTACGCCATTGGCGACGATATTCAGGTCCATGTTTCTTGCGTTTCCATTCGCCCTCACCTAGAAACTTCATGCCTGTAGAGTCTATGAGTAGATGCAGCCCATCGCTACTTTTTTGGTAGCTGATTGCAATATCAATATGCTTTTGTCTTCTACAAAGCGTACTGTAATCTGGTGCGGTCCAATTTAATCCACAAAGTTTAATCAGACTTTGCACACAGCCAGTGACCATACGTAAAGATAGACGGAATAAGGATTTAATCATTAAGCAGCATTGGATAGCTGCGTCGGAGTAGGTTTGATTTCGCCCTTGTTTGCCTTTTGATGGAGCATACCATTGCGTAGCAGGATCAAACCAAATGGCAATATTTCCGCGACTCATGAGTGCTCGGTTATATGCGGGCCAATTGGTTGTGCAATAGATTTTGTGTGTAGGCTTCTTCATTTGAAAATTATATCGCTGAAAAAGCCTTTACAGATAGGTTTGTGCAACAAAGCCATGCAGAGCAGCCTATGTTCAAGTTTTTTGCATCTAACGCTCACGATGCTCAATCATGGATTGCAAGATTTAACGCGATTATTAATGGATAAAAGAGAACCGATTGAGCTAATCTTTTGGTTATGTTCCTTCACTTTCAAGCGAAAGCCATTTCCATGACTTTCGTTTTTTCAGTTATTTGTACGTATCATAAGAACTAGAAATATATTCTAAAAAAGCTGTGCATTAAATATGAAACACAATCATCAGGTACATCAATAGTTTGAAAATGCCGAGAGCGTTCGTATCTTTACATTTGAAAGAAAACTTAATTTGTGTTTCATTCTCATCTACTTTGAAGTTCTCTGTTTTTAATTTCAAATCCTGCAATGTATTTTTGAGCTGTTCCTTGCTCCGGTGAGAAAGCTCGAGATGAAGATATTTTTTTGGAAACAGTTTATTGATAAAAGACAGAAACTTTTTCAGCTGACGCTTTTCATTCAGTTTAAAAGTGAACTGAGCCGAATTTGGCTGAACTTTCTCAAGATAGATTGAGTAGATAGTGTTGAGCTGTTTCCGATATTGACTATATGTATTTACATAACGTTGTTGGACATAGTGAATGATTTGTTTTTCTTCCTTATTTGTTGGCAGCATAGTTACTAATGCATCTGGTGATTTTCTTAAAAAGTCCGTGGTAAACAGCCGGGAAGATTTCTTCTGATTGACACAGGAGGTTTTTAAATGCATCGCTCTAGCACGTAATTTTTGTGCTATTTGCAAAGGAATCGCTTCAGGTAACATCAGGTCTTCCTCTTTTTCTACTGCAAGAATGTGATGCAATAGTTCAAAAGTCATCTCTGAGTCATGAGCTCCTGGCATCAGTGAATCAGGCGATTTCTGTTGTTCTGGTTGATATTGATGATCATGTTGCCTGTAACGGTCTTTAGTGAGTTGATCAAATAAAAACTGTCTAATTGCGCGTTGTTGAACTGGATATTTAACAGCATCATCATGTTTTAGAATATTGAAATAAGCTTCTTTAGGGAGCGGGTTTTCTATTTCATTCAGTTGGTATGTGCTTGCCAGATGTATGAAATGCAGATAACTGGAGCAGGTGGTTTCTGGAGTGAGATGACCGGCAAAATGAGAAAGAGCATACCAAGTCTGTTGAGTATTTCTGTTTCGCAGTAAAGCATAACGGATGCGTAATTGCTCATGTGGGCTATAGTCAGTAAATGCATCTGCAAGTGTTGAGTTTTTTAAAATCAGGTAAAGATGATTAAATGCAGAATGGCGCAGACTATGATAAGTAAAATTGTGTTCTCCAAAAACTGGTTGGATCAATTGTTTAAATAGGGAATTCACTTCATTTTCATGAGTTTCTTCTAAGGACTGTTTTAAAAATAGCGGTTGTGCAACTGATTTTCCTTGTTCTTTTAGCAGACGTTTTCTATTCTGACTGTATGTTTTAAATGCATGTAATTCGTCGGCTTTAAGTAGATGATGCAGTGGAATTTTGCGGTAAGCTGAGTAGCTTTTTTGATTTTTATTGCGATTGTTGCGAATGGTGAGTATCACTGCATCTTCACTAATAAATAGATCACGTACGAAGATATTCAATGTTTCATTGATCCGTAGTCCGACTCTGAACCCTAGAATAAAAATCAGTTTAAATATATTTTTATCCTGAATCGAAATATCTTGAGTATTTTCGAGCTGCTCTAGCACGTGGTGAAAAATATGGGGCGAGATCAATGCGGTTCTGCAGATTTTTACCTGGATTAAATTATCTAGATCGATAGTAGGTGCTTTAAAAAATAAGGACTGTTTGTGATGAAACTCCTGTAGACGTTTTTGTAAAGTCGCTCTAGTTGTTTCTTTCTTTAATAAAAGTATTTCTCCATACAGATCTTCAAAATCAGCATCTGAAAATGATGAAATATCTTTGTCTTGCGTTGCCTGTAGCCAATGGACTGCAAACTGTGAAAACATGGTATTTAGAGAACTCTGCTTAATTGGCTGAAAATCTGCTCGTATAAGCTTGCGCTCAAATCGTTGCTGTTTTTGGATAATATGATTGAGACGGTCCAGTTGTGGCTCCATTAATTTTGAGCGCAGAATAGTCCATAGCAGTAAACGCTCCAAGGCTGGAGGTTGTTCCTTGGCATATAATTCTATGAGTCGATCGCTATAGTTTTTTGCACGAATAGCTTGACGTATTTCTACTAAAGCATCAGCTATATCCATTGAAATATTGGTTATAGAGGGAGCCTGATGGTTTTCACAAGTATTCTCAATCTTATTGTTATTAGGATGAGCTTGTTCAACCTGAACAAAATAAGCTGCTAATTGTTTTTCGAGAGGACTGGAACTGTAAATTTCATTTTTTAAGATACAAATGGACATTTGATCCAGTCCGCTGTTTTTCAGGAACTGTGTATAGTAAAAACCGTATTTTAACAGGTCTTTACAACGCACCTTTTCCTCGGGGAAGCATTCAATAATACAAGCGTTAATCAGATGCTCTGCATCTTCAATATCCGAAAATAAATCAAATTTTTGATGTTTTAGTCTGTAGATCCAGCATTTCACAATATCGTGTAGCACAAACGTTTTTGTATAACTGACTGAAAAATCAGGGTCATTTATACGCTGATTTCCGAAATGCCGGTTCGGGATCTCAAGTGAAACAATATGATTCAGGTTTAAAAAACTTTGAAATTTTTTTGTTTTTAAAATGGTTTTTAAAAAAAATTGCAGTTCGGCATGGTTATAAATGCCATTAAATAATATTGAGCTGATTAAACAGAAGCTAAGTGATTGGGTGGGACTGAAGTCATTATGTTCTGTCCAGTGAGCAATCAAATTTTTGGCAAATTGAGTCACCCTTTTACCATGTTTTAAAGTCTCAATATTTTGCTGGGGTGGGGGGCTTTCATGACGAACAGGTGTTGCAGGAACAGGGTAGTTTTGATTTGATAAACGATTAAATCGCTTGATATATCTCGCGAATTCTAAGCGGGCTATTTTATGACTACGAGTATTAGATTTGTACTTTTCCAAAAGTCTATTATCGACTTGTCTATATACATCGGAATAGTTTTCAGGTGTAAGCTCTAGGCATTTCTCACTAAATAATTTAAGAAGAAATTCCTTATTTTTTATAAGTTTTTTTTGTCGTTTTAGGGAGTGTGGATGTCTGTTCATTTAATCATGATCCCGTTGAATGTCGACATACTTTTAAGCTCTAATATTTCAATTAGCTTATCTTGTGCTGTTCTGATTTGGTCATAATCAGTCGCCTGAAAAGCTGAATAGCGGTCAAACAGTCCCTGCATTGCTTCGTCGTGACCAAAGATGCCTTTAACTACATCTTCATTGCAGTATTGTGCAAAAAAATAACGAGTAAAGTGGCGGGTCCAGTTGAGCTGAAGGGCTATTTCTGTACAGTATTTTTGAATATCAGAAAGTTCTAAATTTCGGATATATCCCTCAGGCTCGAAACATAAAAGAAAGGGACGCTTACCATCAAAAATTTATAACAATTATATAAAGTCTTTATTTTATGTAGTGTAACTTAAAGTAGGGTGAGGTACTTTGGTTTTTGGTCACTAAAATTATTGTGATAATCAACAATAATAACCGACACATACATACTGAATCTAAGGGGGTTTTACTGATTGGTATAATTTGGTGTTGAGGCTATACGATCTGGAATTACGATTTCTATTTTGCCTTTTGGCGTAAGACGTATAAATATAGCCTTTCTACTTTCTTATCTAAAAATTCATCTTTGTTGCACTTCGACTGATAATCTAAGCCGCTAAACTTTTATTCATCATCTTCCGCAAACATTGTTTCAATTTCATCCCACTGCGGAAATTTATACTTCTTTTTATCCACTTCAAATTGCAGGCCTACTGCATTAAGTACACATTCAAATATGCTAAATGAGCCTGTAAAGTGGCCATTTTCTATCTCTGAAATTGTTGTTTTATTGATGTTCGTTTTTTCTGAAAGATTTTTCTGTGTATAGCCCAGAGCTTTTCTTGCCAAACGTATTTCTTTACCTATTTCTTCTCTTGTAGCCATATCAATTTTAACCTTAGAAATTTGTTTGCTATATAGCGAACTTTTTATAAATTATGGCAAATATTCGCTATATAGCAAACTTTTTTATAGTGATTTTTGAATATTATTGAATTAATAAGGTTCGATTTTGCCTTAAATTATTTGAATGGGGCTCATATGTGTATAGTATTTTCAATACTTTTTAGAATTAGGCTAACCTGTCTCTTGATGCAAAATCAATAATTACTTGGACATCTATTCTTGTTTTATCTGGACATTTTTTTCTGCTTTAGGGTTAAATGAAACTACACAAAGATGTGGAACTTTGATTAAAGAACAGGCGTGGAACGTGAAAAATCACAAAAAAGCCGTTCCAGTGCGCTGAACCCTGGAACGGCTTTGACTAAGATATTGATTCTTATAGGAAAATTTCAAGAATTTCGTATAAGGTGTATTATGTTAATTTTAGGAAAACTTACAGAATGTATAATTTAAAGATTATGGTTTGGGTGATCCTTATTTTAGTAATCTTATGGGGAATACAATGGATGTTTCATGGCTTTCCAACAGGAAATTAAAGCCATACATTGATGATTTCGTATAATCCGTATTATATTAATTTTAGAGAAGTTTAAATAAAAACTATTTTCATTGATGAATAAAAAATAAAAGCTATAGTTCCTTACTTATAGGTAACTATAGGAATAAATATATGGCGAAAATATTTCATCCTCTTCCAGAGATGATTGAGTTTGTAGATGCTACATGTGGTGAATATGCTCATCCAGATGGAACTAAATATCGAGTTGCCATTGGTAATGAAATATGGGATAGCGGTAACCCACTCGTATTGAAAATACAAATAGTTTATAAAGATACAGGATTACAAGGTCGTAGAAGTCCCTCATTTCCTTTAGGATATGATGATTTTGAAAGAGTAAACTTAGCTGTAAATAGATTGCTAAAAAAGGCTCAAGATCAAGGGTTAAAATTTCGCATGTAACTTACTTTACTTGTTGTATCTTATTTTGGGGAAAAAATGAAAAAACTGCTTTTGGCTTTAGGTTTAGTTATGAATATCGAAATATACTTGAGCAATATGGTTTTCAAGGTTCAATGAGCAAGCGCGGAGACTGTTACGATAATGCACCGATTGAAAGCTTTTGGGGAATACTGAAAAATGAGTTAGTGCATCATTACAACTATCAAACCAGAGAAGAAGCCAAAGCAGATATTATAAAATACATTGAGTTATTTTATAATCATCGAAGAATTCAAAAGGGTTTGGGTTTTAAGACACCAAATCAAATGGCCGAAGACTTTTATAAGTTGGCTGCCTAGAATCTCCCAAGGGAAAGTCTCCTGATAATTCAGCGTATATCAAAGCTATTGGTAAGGCGGCAAAAGAAGTTGGAGGGAAAGTTTTAGGAAAAGAAGCTACAGGTGTTTTAGGTAGTCGCCATAATCAAATGAATCAGCCCAAGAATCCAAGTTATCAGCCAGTTCGGAATAATCCTACCAATATCGATGGTCGTAATTATTCCGGGCATGCTCTTGATAGGATGCAGGATAGAGGTATCATGCCATCAGTTGTAAAAGATACGATTAAAAACGGCTCTCAAACAGTAGGTACAAAATCTACCACTAACCATTATAGTCCAGCAAATAATGTCACAGTGGTAACTAATAAACGAGGCGATGTGGTTACAGTATCGCATGGGAAAATTGATGGTAAGGGAAAATAAAATGAATGAACTTTTAGAATTTGTACAGAACTATTCGAGACCCACAGAAACTCATTACCACTATGCTGAATTTACGAAAAATGTTGAAAATATTTACGATGGTTTTAAAGATAATTTCCCTATAGAAATGCAGGAGCAATTAGGTACTTTAATTTTCGATATGGAAGTAATAAATGGGTTAGCTTTATGCGATTGGGATTTAGCTAACAGACCAACTGAATGGAATGATTGGAATACTGATTATAAAGAAGATGCTGATAATTTAAAGAAACAACTTGTGAGTATCTTAACTGGGGTACAAAAAGAATATATAAGAATTTTAGACTAATTTTCTCTCCATTTAACATAATGGCTGTTATACGAAATCAAAATTGTAACTCCAAAATAGAAATGTCCGGTTTCTCCAAAGTAAAAATGTCCGCTTTTAGAATATGCACTTTTGCGATTTCCTTAGCGGACGGTTTGATATGTTGGTGTCTATGTCGGATAAAGAACTTAAACGATTGTCGGTCTTGCAGGAAATCTGCGATCAACGCATAACTCAATCCCAGGCTGCTCAGCTACTTCATATTTCAGAACGTCAGATCAGACGCTTACTGCAGAAATACAAAGCCCAAGGTCCAGTTGCATTAGCCCATGCCAGTCGTGGTCAACCGGGTCATCGTCGTCATGATGACTTGTTAAAATCAAAGTGCCTTTCCATTATTTCTGAACATCTGCTGGGCTTTGGTCCCACCTTGGCGCATGAGAAGCTCAACAGCATGTTTGACCTGAATATCCCTGTAGAAACGCTTCGGCGCTGGATGACGGCCAATGACCTGTGGATTCCGCGATCCAAGCGCCTGAAGCGTCCATATCAGCCACGTTATAACCGGGATTGCTTCGGTGAACTGATCCAAATTGATGGCTCATATCATGACTGGTTTGAAGGTCGAGCTGCAAAATGCTGCTTGTTGGTTTATATCGATGATGCCACTGGAAAGCTGTTGCATCTGCGCTTTTGTGAGGCTGAAACGACCTTTGACTACATGCTTTCAACCCGAGCCTACATTGAACAATACGGCAAACCTCTAGCCTTTTATAGTGACAAGCATTCGGTATTCAGAGTTAATCAGAAATCCAGGCAAGACAGCCAGATTACGCAATTTGGGCGGATTCTGAATAATTTGAACATCGATATTATCTTTGCCAACTCACCCCAAGCCAAAGGTCGTGTGGAACGTGCCAACAGAACCCTTCAGGACCGTCTGATCAAAGAGCTGCGCCTGGAAGACATCGGTTCGATTGCAGAGGCCAATATATGGTTACCCTGCTTTATTGAGCAGTTCAATCAGAAGTTCGCCAAATGTGCGCGAAACTCAAAGAACCTGCATCGGCCATTAACCGAATCTGATCTTGAACTGGATGATATTTTTACCTGGCAGGAACCGCGTAAGGTCACCAAGAATCTGACCCTGACCTATGACAAGTGTATTTATATGCTTGAACCGACAGAGCTGAATCATAAGCTTGTTGGGCAATACATTTCATTTCTGGAGTACCCGGATGGTACTGTGGCAATCATGCATGAAGGACGGAAGATCAACTATAGCGTCTTCAATAAACTGGCTGGACTACAGCAGAATGAAGTGGTTGAGAATAAAAGATTAGGTTCGGTCCTGGCCCATATCCAGCAGCAACATGAGGAATTGGAGAAACAGAATAAACGTTCCCGTCTCAAGAAAAGTATGCCAAGTCGTAAAGCTCAGAAAGCTGTTGTTGAACAAAGAAACTTAAATCCTGTGCTTGACTCTTGTGGTTAAAAACAGGACATTTTAAATGGTTTATCGCATAGACATTTTAATTGGTGAATAACAGCTTTTTAAAATATCCTTGTTTTTCAATAACTTAAAAATTATCACTCACCCCAAAAAACAGCAAAAAACCGACTTGGAAACAAGTCGGTTTCTTTTTAAGCAATTTTGATACTTCTTGCCAATAAAATTGATCAATATTTAATCAATTTGTCATTTTTCTCTGCGTTATCAAGACAGCGCTGGCTTAAATTATCCCCAATTTCTGCGGACAACTCTTGGGATAAAAATCCACCAATTTTGTACGCCTGAGCGCACATGTATTTAGGGGTTTTGCGGATATTCACAATCCCTTGTATTCAATATCATGAAGTCATAAGAGAACAGGACGTTCCGCAGAATAAAAATAAATAATCGCACAAGGATCGGCGGTACGACAGGAGTCATGCCAAGCGAACCAATACGAAAAAGCCCGACAGGATGTCGGGCTTTTTTACATTCTATGTTCAGTGACAGGTTTAAAGTAAACTACGATGAATTACATATAAATTATTCAGAATGAAATCTTTATCAAAAGAAAAGGTCCTCGATTTTTTTTCATTAATGGCTGTTTTAATTCTGATTGTCTCTTGGTTACTTCCTGTATTCGATGGCATGAAAGGATACGAACTTTTTGTATATTCATTTTTCTTACAATTTTTAATATTTCCCATTATTTTAGTTTTTCCAATTTGGGCAAATTTATCACTCGTTTTTACATATTTTTTATTAGATGAAAATGATCCCAAGGCATTTCGTTGGAGCTGTATAACTTTAGCAATGATGTGCTATGGTCTTGTCACTATTTTGGTTATAGATGGCAAGAACAGCCAACCAGTTCTATTCGGTGCTTATGTTTGGGTACTCTCAGGAATTTTAATTTGTATCTGTGCTTACCTTAAAGTGAAAAAAATATCTAAAAATCATTGATCTTTGACAAGTGTCAAAGAGTGTAAGCCCAAAATAGAAATGTCCGGTTTCTCCAAAGTAAAAATGTCCGCTTTTAGAATATGCGCTTTTGCAATTTCCTTAGCGGACGGTTTGATATGTTGGTGTCTATGTCGGATAAAGAACTTAAACGATTGTCGGTCTTGCAAGAAATCTGTGATCAACGTATAACTCAATCCCAGGCTGCTCAGCTACTTCATATCTCAGAACGTCACATCAGACGCTTACTGCAGAAATACAAAGCTCAAGGTCCCGCTGCATTAGCCCATGCCGGTCGTGGCCAAATCAGCAATTCTAAACTTCCTGAAGAACTCAGACTTAAGTGTCTCAATATTGTTTCAGATCAACTTTATGGTTTCGGACCCACTTTAGCGCATGAAAAGCTCACCACCGTGCATGGATTCGATCTTTCAGTAGAAACCCTGCGTTCCTGGATGATTGCAGCCGATTTATGGATCCCTCGCTGCAAGCGCCTGAAACGACCATATCAGCCTCGTTATAACCGAGATTGTTATGGTGAATTGATCCAAATTGATGGCTCACACCATGATTGGTTTGAAGGTCGAGCACCTAAATGCTGTCTGCTAGTATTCATCGATGATGCCACAGGAAAATTGCAGCATTTACGCTTCTGTGCGTCAGAGTCAGCCTTTGACTATATGATTTCGACACGTTTATATATCGAACAGCATGGTAAGCCATTGGCATTTTACAGTGACAAACATTCAGTTTTTAGGGTGAATCAAAGTAGCAAGAAAGACACCAAGATTACCCAGTTTGGACGTGTTCTGAGCACTCTCAATATCGATATCATTTTCGCTAACTCCCCTCAAGCCAAAGGTCGTGTAGAACGAGCGAATAGAACACTTCAGGATCGTCTGATTAAGGAGATGCGTCTAGAAGGCATAGTTCAATTGCAGATGCCAATAAGTGGCTGCCGTGCTTTATTGAGCAATTTAATCGTAAATTCGCCAAGATGGCTTTTAATCCCAAGGATCTACATCGGCCTATCGCTGAAACAGCCGAAGAATTAGATGATGTTTTTACCTGGCGTGAACCCCGCAGGGTCACGAACAGCTTGACGATTACTTATGATAAATGCGTATATATCTTGGAAAACAGCGAAGAAAATCAAAGATTGGGCGGCAAGTATCTTGAGTTCCTGGAATATCCGGATGGTACTGTAGCCATTGAATATCAGGGAAGAAAAATCAATTACAGCATCTTTGATAAATTAAGTCAGTTAGAGATGGATCCGGAAATTTGAACAACTCCTATAAGTGATACTCTGCTGCTCAAATGATGTTATAAACATTAATATATGGAGTATTTTATGGCACGTAGACCAAGAAGAAATCATTCAAATGATTTTAAAGCTAAGGTAGCACTTGCTGCGATTAAAGCAGAAAAAACACTTGCTGAATTGAGTGCTGAATTTGATGT
>NZ_VOZA01000045.1:0-22012 GCF_013420015.1 Acinetobacter sp. YH12039
AGTTGTATGAGGGATAAGGGCAAATTGTAGGTTTTATCTCAGGTTCAAATTTAAGATTTTAGCAGCACTCCAAACTCTACAATTTGCGTATAGTGGTAGCTAATCACTATATCAATCAAGATACAAGCAGTTCGAGTGTAGTATTGTGTGTTATTGCTCATGTTGATTATTTAAGCGTCCAATCTTATGCAGATTCTAATACAGACCACAAAAATATGCGTCGTTTAAAATCGGGACACTGTGTTGTGAATATGCAACACAGGCTTTGATGATTAACTACACAGTTACCGAATTTATTTTAAATAGTCATATCCGATGAAGTGTGATTTGGGGCACAATATGCGCGTTGATGAACATAACAAAGGAAATATTCGTGAAAAAATTAGTTGCTGTTCTAGCGCCTTTAGCGCTTGTTCTTTCTGCATGTGCTGCGACTGGAACAACAGGTACAAGTTCTACAGGTACAACTTCAGCAAACAGCTTGGCAATGATGGCGGTTAAAGTGGGTGTTCAAGCGAAATGCGTAACTGAGCTAAATAACAACAGCTATTGGAAAACAGGTTCAAAATTATTAACAGAAACTCAAAAATCTGAACTACAAACTGAAGTGTGTTCATGTGTAGGCGAGAAAGCGACAACTAGCGTGACTGCAACAGATTTGGTTGTAGCAGCAATGGATAAAACTTCACAAGCAAATCTTACAGCTAAAATCGTGACAAATACTTTAAATGCTTGCGTGATCGAAACATTTAAAAACTAAGATTTAGAACATTATTAAGGGTCGTATTTTATTTTGAGTGAGAGATATATGAAAATTGCTGGTGCAGATGAAGCGGGTCGCGGTCCATTGGTGGGTTCGGTTGTTGCGGCAGCTGTCATTTTAGATCCCAATAACCCGATTGAGGGTTTAAACGATTCTAAAAAACTCACTGAAAAAAAACGTGAAAAGTTATTTATTGAGATTCAAGAAAAAGCCTTGGCTTGGGCGATTGCTGAAAGTTCTGCACAAGAAATTGATGAGATCAATATCTTACAGGCATCATTACTTGCGATGCGTCGTGCAGTGGAAAAACTCAATGTACAGCCAGAACACGTGTTGGTAGATGGTAATAAAGTCCCAACCGGTTTAGCAATGAGCTGTGATGCTATCGTGGGTGGTGATGCGATTCATCCGGAGATTTCGGCTGCGAGTATTTTGGCCAAAGTGACTCGAGACCACGAAATGGTTGAGCTGGATGCAAAATATCCACAGTACGGTTTTGCAAAACACAAGGGCTATCCAACCAAAGCACACTTCGAAGCAATTGCGCAGCATGGGGTGATTGATGAACATCGTCGCAGTTTTGGCCCAGTGCGTAAAGTTCTAGAAGGGCAGTAATAAAGCTCAGTTGAACGTCTATAGTAAAAGCATGTTCTAGATAAATTTAAAGCGGCCTAACGAGCCGCTTTATCATTTAAACAACTTGAATCTTAGCGATTATAGTTGTTTTGGGAATAATCAGTTTCTTCAAAAGATGGCTGATATTCTTGATCAATGTTTTGGAGATGTTCGTGCATTGCGCGTTCATGTTGAATTCGTTGGTAAATTTCTTCACGATGAACAGATACTTCTTTTGGAGCATTCACGCCAATGCGAACCTGATTACCTTTAACACCAAGTACAGTCACGCTAACTTGGTCTCCAATCATTAATGTTTCTCCGACACGACGAGTCAGAATCAGCATGTTTCTCTCCTTGCAAAATGCAAAACCTGCAAATGATCTGTTATGTAAAATTCATAACTTGTAAAAGCAAAAAAATTTAGCAGCGCATCTGAAACAATCATTGTGACAGTCGCAAACTGAGTAAATTTTAAAATCCTCAGGTTTAATATAACAGAGCCACTATAAAAAAAACTATAGTGGCTCTGAATTTTTACGATGTTTTTCAAAATCTGTCTAACAATGACAAATTTTGACACACAGCAGGGTTAATTAAGCACGTGCGCTTGATTCACCTGTTTCACGGTCTAGACCGAATGCAGTGTGTAGAGCACGTACAGCAAGCTCTAAGTATTTCTCATCGATAATCACTGAAATTTTGATTTCAGAAGTCGAGATCATCAAAATGTTAATGCCTTCTTTTGCAAGAGCAGTAAACATTTTGCTTGCAACACCTGCGTGTGAACGCATACCAACACCAACAATCGATACTTTTACGATGTCTGCGCGAGTTGCAACTTCACGTGCACCAATTTCTTGAGCAGTTGCTTCAAGAATAGCTTTCGCTTTTGGTAATTCACCACGGTTTACGGTAAATGTGAAATCAGTTGTACCGTCTTCTTCAACGTTTTGGATAATCATATCCACTTCAACATTGGCATCACCAATTGGTGAAAGGATGTTTGAAGCGATACCCGGTTTATCCGGTACACCAAGAATAGTTAATTTAGCTTCATCACGGTTGAACGCGATACCTGAGATGATTGGTTGTTCCATGTTGTCTTCCGCTTCAGTGGTGATTAGTGTCCCGACGTTTTGTTTAAAGTTTTCGTCGAATGCGCCATCATCGTCATTATCAAAACTTGATAATACGCGTAAAGGCACTTGGTATTTACCGGCAAATTCTACAGAGCGAATTTGAAGGACTTTAGAACCAAGTGATGCCATTTCAAGCATTTCTTCAAAAGAAATACGATCAACTTTTTTCGCTTTTGGAGCGACACGAGGGTCAGTGGTGTAAACACCATCAACGTCTGTGTAAATCTGACATTCGTCAGCTTTAAGTGCAGCAGCCAATGCAACACCCGAAGTGTCAGAACCACCACGACCTAAAGTCGTTGTGTTACCTTCGGCATCAAAGCCTTGGAAACCTGCCACAACAATGACACGTCCAGCGTCAAGGTTTGAAGTCAATACATCCGTATCAATCGCTTCAATACGCGCCTTGGTAAATGCGCTGTCGGTTTTAATACCAACTTGACGACCTGTAAGTGATTTAGCTTCAACACCAATAGAGTTAAGTGCCATTGCTAACATAGAAATCGTTACCTGTTCACCCGTAGACACCATTTGGTCTAATTCGCGTGGATCAGGTGTTTCGGTAATGGCTTTCGCTAAAGCAAGTAGACGATTGGTTTCGCCACTCATTGCAGATACAACAACCACAACTTTGTGACCGTGATCATGCCAACGCTTTACACGACGAGCAACATTTAAAATGCGCTCTGGAGTACCCATTGAGGTACCGCCATATTTTTGAACGATTAATGCCATAACTATCCTTACCAAGTAAATAAGTCTAAAGACTTAAAGCACTTACACATATTTTAAGACCGCACTTCAGCGCGATTTTAATATACCACGTAGCTCATGAACTCCAAGGTAGGAGGAGTTCAAATAGATACTTTGTGTCTGCAGGGGATTCACATGAACCCAGCCTTTTAGACTCCATTTTCATCATTTAGCCAGAGGTTGAATATTGGTTTCAACATGATGATTGAGTTTGCGTTTTCACGCATCAACAGGGTTTAAGCAGGATCCAGCATTAAAAAACACACTACTTAAACCTGTTGATTTGCTCAAAGGAGGTGAGTCACTTTGAGCTATAGGACTTTTGGTCTTATTTTGCAGCTAACCATGCAACGAGGTCAGTCATTACTGCTTCAAGTTTGTCGCTATAAGGCGCACCACCTTGAGCCATATCAGGTTTACCACCACCTTTACCACCAAGCTCTTGACCAAGGTGTTTGATGATGTCACCTGCTTTTACAGCAGCAGTGTATTCTTTAGCAACCGAAGCAATCAGGCTCACTTTGTCGGCATCAACCGCCGCGATCACGATCACAGCATTGTCTAATTTAGATTTCACACCGTCGTGCAAGTTGCGAAGTGATTTCGCATCTACACCTTGAACCGTGGTGATTAATGTTTTGCGGCCAGCAATCTCTTGAACTTGACTCAATAACTCAGCGGCTTGGAAGCTCGCTAGTTTTTGGTTTAATTGTTCAATTTGCTTTTGCAAGCTAGATGCTGTGTGAGATAAAGCTTCAACTTTTTCTAAAGTTTGATCTTTTTGCGCTTTCAGCAAGTCGTTAATTGCATGAATGTCACGATCAGCTTTTTGCGCAGCTTCAACTGCCTTAGTACCAGTAACGGCTTCAATACGACGTACGCCTGCAGCAACACCGCCTTCAGATGTGATCTTGAATAGGCCGATGTCGCCTGTGCGTTTTACGTGAATACCACCACAAAGCTCGATAGAGAAATTTTTCTCATCTTTGGTTGTACCCATTGAAAGTACACGTACTTCGTCACCGTATTTCTCACCGAACAACATCATTGCGCCTTTTTCTTTAGCCGCATCGATGTCTAAAAGTTCAGTTGAAACAGCAGTATTGGCAATCACTTCGGCATTGACAATGCGTTCAATTTCTTGAAGCTGTTCAAATGAAACAGGCTGATCATTGGAAAAGTCAAAACGAAGCAATTCGCTTGCAACCAATGAACCTTTTTGCTGTACGTGCGTACCTAAAACTTGGCGAAGTGCTGCATGTAATAGGTGAGTTGCAGAGTGGTTGCGTGAAGTTGCTTCACGGATATCCGCTTTAACAATAGCCTCAACTGCTTGAGCTGCTTTTAAGTTACCCATGGTCACGATGCCTTGGTGTACAAAAGCGCCGCCTGATTTTTTGGTGTCTTGAACTTCAAAAATACCAGTTTCGTTTTTGAAGATACCTGTATCGCCAACTTGACCGCCACTTTCTGCATAGAAAGGTGTTTGGTTGAGAACGATCAGCGCTTCGTCACCTTCAAAAACTTCATCAACTTGTTCGCCGTCTTTGTAGATTGCAACAATTTGACCTTGGCCTTGAGTTGCGTCATAGCCGTCAAATTGAGTCTCGCCTTCAACTTTCACAATTGAGTTGTAGTCGACAGCAAATTTACCAGCATCACGTGCACGTTGACGTTGAGCCGCCATTTCGACTTCGAAACCAGCTTCGTCAATGGTTAAATCACGTTCACGTGCAATGTCTGCTGTTAAGTCAGTCGGGAAGCCGTAAGTATCGTAAAGTTTAAATACAGTTTCGCCTGGAATCACTGAACCTTTAAGTTGAGCTAATTCGCCTTCAAGCAATTTCAAACCTTGCTCTAAAGTTTTTGCGAATTGTTCTTCTTCTTTCAAAAGCTGAGCTTCGATACGTGCTTGCTGTGCAGCAAGCTCAGGATAAGCAGCGCCCATCACGTTGATGAGTGGTTGCAACATTTTATGGAAGAATGAACCTGTTGCACCCAATTTGTTACCATGACGTACTGCACGACGGATAATACGGCGAAGTACATAGCCACGGCCTTCGTTAGACGGGTTAACACCGTCTGCAATCAAGAAGCAGCAAGAACGTGCATGGTCAGCCACAACTTTAAGTGAAGCAGGGTATTCAACTGGTTTGTTTTCTGCTTGTGCTTTTGCTTCAAGTTCAGTGGTATCTAAACCAATGATTTCAGCAGCAGCTTTAAGTAGGTTTTGGAATAGGTCAATTTCGTAGTTTGAGTTTACATGCTGTAAAACTGCAGAAATACGCTCAAGGCCCATACCTGTATCTACAGAAGGTGCAGGAAGGGCATGCAGAACACCATCAGCAGTACGGTTGAACTGCATGAATACGTTGTTCCAAATTTCGATGAAACGATCGCCATCTTCTTCAGGAGTGCCCGGTAAGCCGCCCCAAATGTGGTCACCATGGTCAAAGAAGATTTCAGAACATGGACCGCAAGGACCTGTATCGCCCATTGCCCAGAAGTTATCTGAAGCGTATTTTTCGCCTTTGTTGTCACCGATACGGATAATGCGTGAAGCGTCTAGACCAATTTCTTTGTTCCAGATATCAAATGCTTCGTCATCTGTATGGTAAACAGTGGCATAAAGTTTATCTTTTGGCAGACCTAACCATTTTTCGTTGGTTAAGAAATCCCAAGCAAATGTGATGGCATCACGTTTGAAGTAGTCACCAAATGAGAAGTTACCCAACATTTCAAAGAACGTGTGGTGACGTGCTGTATAACCAACGTTGTCTAAGTCGTTGTGTTTACCGCCGGCACGGACACATTTTTGTGAAGAAGTTGCACGAACGTAGTCACGTTTTTCAAGACCAAGGAAGCAGTCTTTAAACTGGTTCATACCAGCATTTGTGAACAATAGTGTTGGGTCGTTGGCAGGTACCAGAGAACTCGACGCGACACGTGTATGCCCTTGCGATTCAAAGTAGCTTAAAAAAGCTTCGCGAATTTCAGCTGATGTCATAAAACGAGTACTCACAACCAAGTCTCTCCTAATTTCGATTTGGTAATAGCATATCAAGCAAGTCTTACAAAATTTTAAAGCTGGCTTGAGATGCTGACATAAAATTTAAAAACGCTAAATTATAACGGAAAAAGGTGTAGCGACCAATGATTTTCAATGAACTATATGACTTTTTATATAATTCATTTGAATTGATTCATTTTCATTATGGTTGTGAAAATTTTGGCAGTTTTTACTCAATGGTACTTTGGTTTATTTATAAATTTAAGATGAAATTTTACTTAAATCCTAAACGCATTTTCAAATTTTAAAGGCGTGAATTAATCAGCTTATAAGTCAGGATCTGTCTTTTTTATGTGTTGAATGGGGTATTCCTTGCCATTAAATTTGAGCTGATAACGACCTTGGTCATGTTCAGCGGACGCTTTGCAGTTTTTGTGATTGTAATGGCTGCTAATGCTCGACTCTTTGATTAAGAAAATAGGGAAGCCCTTATGGGTTTGATTGCTGATGTGTAAGGTGCGCTTCAATTCTTCAGTATTCCAGTCATCACAAGCACTTTGTGTACTGCTGTTGTAGTTGGTCATTAGTCCATTTAAGACAGCTAAAATTTTTGAATCAGTTTGAATGGCATAAAGGTAAAGCAATCGTCTTGATGAATGAATACCGCCTATGTGCGATTGTTTTAAAGCAATACCCACCAAGTCCTGATCTTTTGCATAGGGAGTGAGATCAAATTGAACATTATCTAAACGTGTCGTAGGCACAATGCCTTTAGGTGACTTAAATACTTTTAGTACTTGAAATGTGCCTTTATCTATAAGATAAAGCTTTAGATCATAATTGCCCGCATTGTCCTGAATCACGTCAGTCGCATTACTAGAAAGGGCTAATAATCGACGACTATGCTGAAGTTGAATGCAGTCCTGAAATACAGGTTCATTGGCATTGGAGGAATTATCGTCTGAGAATAGGCGTTGTAATTTTTGTATCTCCGCTGATGAACAGTGTTGATATATTTGCGCTGTAGTCTCGGTTGAACCTAATAAAAATATCAAAAATATTGAGATGGAAGCGTAAAAGAGCTTTGTAGGTTTAAGCTTTTGCCAGAACAAATAAAATGGTTGTAGTGTTTGCTTCATCATTGTGATTTATAGTCTATAGAATATTTTTCTTCATTATAAAGTCGAAAAGCTATTTTGAATATTTTCACTCAACACCCATTTTAATAAGTATTAAGAGAATTAATGATTACGAATTATTGTTGAAATCCTTTAATATATAAGCGCTTTATAACTGTTTCAAAATGAAGGGTAAGTCATGCAGCGAGTGGCAATTAATGGATTTGGTCGAATCGGACGCAATGTATTACGCGCTTGGTTTGAAAATCCAAAAGAATTTCATTATGAAATTGTTGCCATAAATGATGTCGCTGATGTGGAAACCATGGTGCATTTGTTTAAATATGACACCACGCATGGTCGTTTTGCAGGCCAAGTCGAAATTCTTGAACAAGATGGCGCTATTTTTCTAGATATCTCTTGTGCTCAAGCGCATCTCAAAGTGCAAGTTTTAAATGAAGCACAGCCGAGTCTTTTGCCTTGGCAGCAACTGAATGTCGATGTGGTACTCGAATGTACAGGTTTATTTAGATCGCGAGAGGCAGCCACACAGCATATTGGTGCAGGTGCCAAACGTGTGATTATTGGTGCTGCGCCGTTTGACAGTGTTGATGCTGCGATTGTGTATGGTGTTAATCATCATGAAGTCAAAGCGACGGATCAAATTATTTCGAGTGTGTCGTGTACCACGCAGGCTTTGGTGCCTTTAGTCAAAATTATTGATGATGCCTTTGGTATAGACACAGCACTCATGACAGAAATTCATGCTGTGACTGCGGATCAGTCTGTATTGGATCATGCACATCGTGACTTACGTCGTGCGCGAGCTTCAGGTCAAAATATTATTCCAACAACCTCTTCAGCTCTGGGTGCGTTGAAACGGGTCATGCCGAAAATGGAAGATCGAATCGATGGCTATTCGATTCGTGTGCCGACTATCAATGTTGCTGCAATCGATTTAAGTTTTGTGTCTCAATCAGTTATCACCAAGCATGAGTTAAATGCAGTGTTAAGCAAAGCTGCACGTTTTGATTATCATGAAATTATGTCAGTAACCGATGAGCCCTTGGTCTCAAGTGATTTTAATCATTCACCTTATTCATTGATTGTCGATTTGAATCAAACCATGGTGGTAGGAAAGCAAGCAAAAGTTTTCGCATGGTATGACAATGAATGGGGCTATGCGAACCGCTTGCTCGATTTATGTGAAAGTTTTCACTCTTTATAAAAATTCAAACTTATCCAATATAGAAAACATCTACTAGCTTGTAGGTGTTTTTTTATTTTCTAAAATTAGATGAAAAATCATGCGTAATCTCGTTGATGTATCTCGAAAATATTGAAAAACTTTAAAAAATATTCAAGCACAGCCGATTTATTGTTTAAGATGAAAGTCAAAGAAATATATAAAGAGTATTGAGCATGATGTTGATGTTACTTTGGGGATTTATTTTATTATTGGCGCTGGCGGTTATTTTTTTAATTTGGCTACAGTTTAATCGTGACGTATCGCAATCTACCGCGCATGAAACCTTGCCACTCGAGGAAAAAGTGGTGCATCTTGAAGCCAACCTAAAAAAGACCTTGGAAATTATGCAAGACCTTGCAAAGAAAATGCATATCCAGCAAGAAGTTCTAGATCAAACCGCTCATAAATTACAGCAAGTAGAATTGCAAAATGCAGAGTTGGTGAACCTTTTGGCAAAAGTGGTCAAGACAGATCAAAGCTAATCGAAAAATACACAAAGCTGCCCATACCTCGATATTTGCTGAATGCATGTGATCTCAAGGTATGGGTATTTTTTTATCCAATATAATGATTCCAAATATTCATCATCATTGGGTTCAAATCGTAGTTCACGCGTTCTTCAACACATGATCGTATGGGACTAAATCAAAATTTGTCTTAACACGGCTGCTGAAAGCATGCTAATCACAACGGTAGGCAATAATGAAAAACGTGATGCTGCAAATAGCGTAATGGCCATCGCGATCAGATCGGCAGGATTATCTTTGACAAAATAAGGCGCGATCACTGAGATCAACACGCAGCCGGGAACAACTTCCATAATTTGACATTGTTTGTTGGTGAGGCTACGGTTTTTCAGTAACACATAACCCAAGATACGGGTCAGGTAAGTGGTTAAGGCAATAAATAAGATGGCGATCAAGGTGCTAGTGTGAATCATGCATCATCTCCGATCAGGAAAAATGCAGAAGCAATACCAGTAACAGCGCCAATCGGAACATACCAGCCCGCAGGGAGATACAAATACGCCAGAGATGCGGAAATCAAACTGACCAGCCATGGACGTGCCGCTTTAAAGCCTTTCCACATGCCACGCAGTAAAACAAGAAATACAGCAGGGAAGGCCATGTCAAAACCAAGTCGACTAATATCGCCAAGAATTGGTCCAATCATTGCCCCTAACGTGGTAAAGCCAACCCACATCAAATACAGAGCACAGCATAAGCCTGCATAGAACATCAAACTAAAGGCGCGCTGAATTCCCAAGGTTTTGGATTTGTTTTGCGCATCGGCCAAACCTACGGCCCAACTTTCATCGCACATAAAAAATAAAGCGGTATAAACCGTGCGATTCGGGAGATGTCGTAAATACGGGACAAGGCTCGCCCCCATTAATAGGTGCCGACTATTCACTAAAAACGTAATAAACATCAGCATGATGATATTAGGGGGATTGGTCCAAACTTCTAAAATGACAAATTCAGAACCACCAGCAAAGTTAAGACCAGTTAAAAGCGGAACTTCTAAACTAGAAAAGCCTTTATGTGTTGCCTGAGCACCCAGAACTAATGCAAAAGGAATAATGCCCAGCAGCATTGGAATAGATGTTTTTAGACCTCGTTTAAACTCAATAGAATGCTCTGAATGGGTATGATTGAGTGTACTTTGTCTAAACATCAACATGACGTTTTCAATGAAGCGAGATCGAAAGCAATATTTTATGGATATCTGAGCAGCATTTGGCAGCTGTTTTGTGAAAGATTGCTTTTATTGTGCAATGAAATTGCTAAAATAAATCTTATTGTGAAATTTAGTGCCTTTATTGATGGATCAGATAGATAAACGCATTTTGCAAGCATTACAGCAAAATGGAAAACTACAAAATAATGAATTGGCCCAACTTGTTGGTTTATCACCTTCGCCGTGTTTGAGACGGGTTAAGCAACTAGAAGATGAAGGCTATATTGAAAAATATGTCGCCTTACTGAACCAGTCAAAATTGAATTTAAGTTTAACTGTGTTTGCTCGGATTTGGCTAAAAGGTCAAGATGCAAAAACCGTGAATGATTTTGTTGCAGCGATTCAAACGATGCCTGAAGTGGTTGAATGTCAACTCATGGCAGGGGATTGTGACTTTTTCTTACGTATCGTCGTGGCAGATTTAGAAGCCTATCGAAAGTTTCAGATTCATCATTTAACGCAGATCGCCAGTGTGCAAAATGTAAAAACAGAGATACCGTTACAGGCTGTTAAACAAACTACAGCACTTCCTTTGGATTGATGTTCGAGTCTTAAATTAAGTTATTGAGCCTGATCATATTTATAACTTTGTTTAAAACTTCATCTATAGAAAGTAGAATGCTTATTATTTTTTATCAAATGGTTAAAAAATGTCGTTCACAGAATTTTAAAATATAAGCATAAACATGGATTTAGTTGTAAAAGTTAAAGCTGTATATGAAGTAATGAATGCTGAAGCATCTTTTATGAAAAAGTCGTGTGCAAGCGTAAAACTATCGTGCTAAACTAGGAGAAATCGGGTGTGCTCCCGATTTTTTTATGCGGATTTGTTCCGCGCTGACAAGAATTTAGGTTTACAACATGCCCATTTCAGAGACATGGTTATTACCTGATGGTGTAGCTGATGTACTGCCAGAACAGGCGCAAGTGATTGAATCTTTGCGTCGTGAAGCATTAGATTTCCTCGCATCTCGAGGTTATCAGTTGGTGTACACGCCATTCATTGAATACATCGAATCTCTATCTTCTCTTTCAGAATCGAATCAAGATTTAGACTTAGCCACTTTTAAAGTGATCGATCAACTTTCAGGTCGTTTGCTTGGTGTGCGTGCCGATATGACACCACAAGTGGCTCGTATTGATGCGCATGTACATCCTGTCGAAGGTGTAGCTCGTTATTGCTACGCTGGTACAGTACTACATACTAAGCCACAGGGTTTTAATACCACACGTGCACCTTTACAGTTAGGTGCAGAATTATTTGGTTCAGACAGCATTGATGCTGACGTTGAACTGATTGATGTCATGATCAACTTGCTTGCTAAAGCAGGTCATGCAGATGGTATCCATCTTGATTTAGGGCATGTCGGTTTATTCCGCAGCATGGTGAAACAAGCTGGCTTGAGTAAAGCGGTTGAACGTCAGTTATCTGACTTGTATCAACGTAAAGCGCTACCTGAACTTGCTGAATTCACACAAAGCATTCCAAATGGTGCTGACTTCTATACATTAGGTCGTTTTGCAAGTGACTTAGATGCATTGCAAGCCAATTTAACGGCTGATGTATTGGCAAATGAAGCATTTAAACTGGCTTTTGATGCAGTGAAATTGACTCAAGCGGCAATCCAAGCCCGTTGGCCAGACTTACACATTGGTATAGATGTGGTTGAACTTCGTTCATATCACTATCACACTGGTTTAATGTATGCCGTATATGCACCAAACCGTGCTGCGCCATTGGCTCAAGGTGGCCGTTATGACGGTATTGGTGAACACTTCGGCCGTGCGCGTCCAGCAACAGGTTTCTCTTGTGACTTATATGCATTAACTGCTGGTCAAGTTCAGAAAAATCAAGTTTTGGTTGCTCCAAAAGGCATCGAAGCAGATTTATTAAAGGCAATTGAAGCAGCACGTACCGAAGGGTTCAGTGTGGTTCAATTGTTAGGTAATGATGATTTAAGCTCGGCTCCGTATGCAACGCACCAACTGGTGAATGCAAATGGCGAGTGGACAATCAAACAAATTTAATCGCGGATGTGCCTGCGGGCACGCACGTTTTTTCCAATTTTAACAGCATGATGCAATGAGGCTATTATGGGCAAGAATGTTGTGGTACTTGGTACCCAATGGGGCGACGAAGGTAAAGGTAAGATCGTCGACCTGCTCACAGATCAAGCGGCTGCGGTAGTTCGCTATCAAGGCGGACACAACGCAGGTCATACACTTGTGGTTGGTGGTAAGAAAACTGTATTACACCTCATTCCATCTGGTATTTTACGTGACAACGTATTGTGCTTAATTGGTAATGGTGTTGTTTTATCACCTGAAGCTTTAATCCACGAAATGGAAGTTTTAGAAAAAGAAGGCGTGCCCGTACGTGAACGTCTACGTATTTCTCCAAACTGTCCATTGATCCTTCCACACCATATCGCACTTGACCAAGCACGTGAGAAAAAACGTGGCAATGCGAAAATTGGTACAACAGGTCGTGGTATCGGTCCTGCATACGAAGACAAAGTGGCTCGTCGTGCAATCCGTGTTGCTGACTTGGTTCGTGGTGGTGCTCATCTTAAAGCTCAACTAGAAGAGCTTCTTGAATACCATAACTTCCAATTGACTCAATTCTTCGGTGTTGAAGCCGTTAAAGTTGAAGATGTGATCGCTCTATGTGACGAATGGCGTAGAGTCATCGAACCTATGGTGATGGACGTTACTGGCGAACTTCATGCTTACCGTAAAGCAGGTAAGAAAATCATGTTTGAAGGTGCGCAAGGTTCACTTCTTGACGTTGACCACGGTACATATCCGTACGTTACTTCTTCAAATACGACTGCTGGTGGCGTAAGCTCAGGTTCAGGTCTTGGTCCATTACACCTTGACTATGTATTGGGTATTACTAAAGCGTACACAACTCGTGTAGGTGCTGGTCCGTTCCCAACTGAACTTGTTTATGATGCTGCGAACGATGTTGGTGATGCGATCGGTAAACACTTGGGTACAGTAGGTTCTGAGTTTGGTGCGTCTACTGGCCGTCAACGTCGTTGTGGTTGGTTCGATGCTGAAATTCTACGTCGTTCAGTAGAAGTAAACTCACTTTCTGGTATTTGCTTAACTAAACTAGACGTTCTAGATGGTTTAGAAGAAGTGAAAATCTGTGTAGGTTACGAAGCAGCTGATTCTGGTTGTGTAGGTTCTTCTGATGCGCTTGCATTTGAAACTTTAAAACCGATCTACGAAACTATGCCAGGTTGGTCTGAGTCTACTTTCGGTGCGAAATCACTAGATCAATTGCCACAAAATGCAATTAACTATGTGAAACGTTTAGAGCAATTGATTGAATGTCCAATCGACATCATTTCAACAGGTCCAGACCGTGATGAAACAATCGTATTACGTCATCCATTCGACGCATAATGTGCTGTTGAATTAAGATGTCAAAAGCCTCGCGAAAGCGGGGCTTTTTTTATAGGGCGAAGAATAAAAATTCAAAAACCGACAGGTATTATTAACTGATAAACGCAGTAACATCCGAAGTGCCATTTGATTCAAATAAAAGAATGATACGCGGTAAGGTCATCCGCAAGTGTTTGAGACAGGACAACTTTTAATTAAAAATGTTATTGCAATACTGTGAATAATTTGACACTAGTGAACGAGTTTTGTCGGTGAGGTGCATTGCACCGCAAGATTGTTTCCTTGCGAAGCACGCTTCTCATTTTGCCTAATGAGAAACATTGTTTCATGTGTGTACCTCCAGCCGAAGGTTAATCCTTGTATTTAAGCCCTAGATGTAAGACTCCGTCGAATATACTTAAAAGTATTTAAAAAATGTGAAATTATTTTTACGGGGTAACATCAGATATTAAATTTAAATAATGGAAAAATAAAGATTTTGAAAAAAATAAGCATAAAAATATTGAGTCAGTCAATTTTTTGTATATATTTGACACTCTTTATAAATAACTAGAGATCATGATGAATTATAAAAAATCTTTGGCATGCTTTGCCGTAGCAGCTTCTTTATCAGGTTGTACCACGATTGCTGATCTTGCAGGTGCCGATTCTGCATCATTGAACTTACAGGCAACTCAGTCTTATAACGCAATGCTGAAAGACGCACAGACCAAACAAGTGCTCGATACCAAGTCTGCGACTTATCAAAAAGTAAACCGTGTTTTCTGGAAAATGAAACCATTTGCAGATCAAATGAACCAGACAGGGCAGGCATTTGATTGGAAAGTGGCCGTTATTAAATCTAAAGAAATTAACGCCTATGTCGCACCCGGTGGCAAAGTTGTTTTCTATACAGGAATCGTCGAAACACTCAAACTCACGGATGATGAAGTCGCGGCAATCATGGGCCACGAAATGGTGCATGCCTTAGAGGAACATGCAAAAAATAAAATTGGTGCTTCTGCACTGACTAATCTTGCAGTGAGTATAGGTTCACAATACGTAGGTAATGCAGCAGGTGGCTATGGTGCAACCTTGCTTGACTTGGGGAGTCAGTTCGGTGTGGGCTTACCGTATTCACGTAATTTGGAAAGTCGCGCGGATAAAGGTGGCCTAGTGATGATGGCAAAAGCTGGATACAACCCAGAAGCAGCGATCTCATTGTGGAAAAAAATGAATGCAAATGACAACAGTGGCAACGACGCACTGAGCAAATTTATGTCTACACACCCAAGCAATAATGACCGTATTGCTGCTATGCAAAAAATGATGCCGGAAGCGCAGCAATATTATAAAAATGCGACACCTTCGAGTGTACGTCGTTAATATCTGCGGTTTTCAAGACTAAAGTTGCATTTTAGTACGCTACACACTTTGTGTTGAGTTGCTAAAATGCAATTTGAATTAGGAAGAGAAGTGCAGGATGCAAAAGAATATTTCGACGACCATTTTTTATTCTTTATTATTTGCGATGGGGGGAGCACCCACTATTGCTATGATGATCATTCGTGCCCAAACTCAAGATCCACAATTAATTTATCAAGCCCTGATTGGGTTGTCGGTGATTATTGCCTGTATTCTTGTGCCCATAGTTTTGATACAAAATGCTGTCTTATTTTTTAAGCGAAAAAATGTGCAGTTAGAAGAAAAAATTAAGCCATTAATGCATGTGTATTTGGGCTTGAATGTGGTTTGTTTAATCTATTGGTTGGTTCTTCAATTTTCGGCTTAAAAAAATTACATAAATACTATTATAAGTCGCTACAACTTCGTTTTAAGCTCCAAACCATAAGAATATAATATCCATAAATTCACTTATATTTTAATGGTCTGGAGTAGCCTTAATGAAAAAAATAATTTTAACGAGCCTGTGTATGGCCGGTGTAATGACGATTTCGGGCTGTGCGACAGTGGCAGATATGGCAGGAGCGGATACTGCTACATTGAACGCGCAAGCAACACAAAGTTATAACAAAATGGTGGCGGATGCGCGTTCTAAAAATCAGTTAGATACTTCATCAAGTACGTATAAACGAATTAATTCAGTATTCCTCAAACTTCGCCCATTTGCAGACCAAATGAACCAAACGGGTCAAGCGTTCCAATGGCAATTGGCAGTCATGAAATCAGACCAAGTCAATGCCTTTGTCGCTCCAGGCGGTAAAGTTGTATTTTATACAGGTATCGTCAATAAACTGAATTTAACCGATGCAGAAATTGCAGCAGTTATGGGACATGAAATGGTCCATGCTCTTGAAGAGCATGCAAAAAGTAAATTGGGAGC
Source organism: Acinetobacter sp. YH12039 (assembly GCF_013420015.1). NCBI lineage: Bacteria > Pseudomonadati > Pseudomonadota > Gammaproteobacteria > Moraxellales > Moraxellaceae > Acinetobacter > Acinetobacter sp. YH12039. Next base: position 16,128 of record NZ_VOZA01000045.1, read on the forward strand.
GCAAGCCTTAACTGATCTTGCATTGAATATTGGTTTAAGTGCGGCAGGTAATAATGTCGGTCAATTGGGTACTGCGGCCGCGCAGTTGGGTAGTCAAATTGGTATAGGTCTGCCTTATTCACGTTCTTTGGAAAGCCGTGCAGACCAAGGTGGCTTAATGTTAATGGCACGTGCAGGTTATAACCCACAAGCGGCGATTACGCTTTGGGAAAAAATGAATAAGCTTGAAGGTGCGGGAGGTTCATCATTCCTGTCTACGCATCCATCAAACTCACAACGTATTGAAGCGATGCGTAAAAATCTACCTGCAGCGCAGCAGATTTATAACCAACGTCGTTAATTCATAAGAATTAATTATCCGTTTTAAAAAAGCAGGCCGTGGCCTGCTTTTTTGTATTTAATAGTTTGAAAAGTTCTTATATGGCATACCTATATCAGGCGCAATAAAAAAGGCAAAGTAAAAACTTTGCCTTTTTGCACTAGAGATCAGAAGATCTTAGTGGTGGTGACCGCCTGCACCGTGTACGTGACCGTGTTCAAGTTCTTCAGCAGAAGCCTCACGGATTTCAACGATTTCAACTTCGAAAGTTAAATCTTGACCAGCAAGTGGAAAGTTCGCATCAACAACAACGTTGTCGCCTTCAACCGCTTTAACTGTCACGATTTGAACGCCATCATCAGTTTGAGCTTGGAATTGCATACCTGGTTGGATGTTGTCCACGCCTTGGAACATTTGAGCAGGAACTTCTTGAACGAGATCAGGATTGTATTCACCATAACCTTCAGCAGCAGGTACAGTTACAGTGAATTTTTCACCAACTGTTTTGCCTAAAAGAGCTTTTTCAAGACCTGGAATGATGTTACCAGCGCCGTGCAAATATGCTAGTGGCTCACCTTGAGATTGGTCGAGAGTTTCACCCTCTGCATTAGTCAATGTGTAGTGGAAAGAAACCACAGAGTTATTTGCAATAGCAGTCATGTTATTGATCCATTCAATTTTTTAAGGGTTACATCATAAAGTGAAATTGCACTTTTGTAGACTAAATTTATCAAAAAAATGCAATTTTTAAATGTTTATGATGATTTTTTCATTAATCGGGGCAAATCTGTAAATTTCAATGCAATTTAATTTTAGGCGCGATTTTTCGTGTAACAAAATCTTTAGCCGTTAATAGTCCTGCATGTGCGTAGCCGTAAATTGTGGCTTGATGCATTCGATACAATGAAACATACATTGATTTGGCAACAAAGCCTTGAACATTGACCTGACCTAAAAGTTCACCAACCGCTTTATGCTTACTTAATGAGACTAGAGAGCCTTTGTCTGAAAAAACGAACATAGGGAGTTGTTGACCACGGATACGTGCTTTTAAGCAATCCACAAGAAATGACGCTTGTTGGCTGGCCACTTGAGCGCGTGGGCCGAGGACAGGCTCATCTGCGCGCGGTTGACAATGTGCACAATCACCAAACGCGAAAATGTCAGGGTGTGCTTTGGTTTGTAGTGTTGCATATACACTCAAACGCCCCATACGGTCTTTTTCAAAGCCTTCAAGCTTCGAAATTACTTCTGGTGTTTTAATACCTGCAGCCCATACTTTCAGTTCAGCTTTAATTTTACTGCCATCATTAAAATAAACTTGTTCAGCATCGACTTTTTCCACACGTTTAGAGGTTAAGACTTCAATTTTCATGCGTTTTAATTGCTGCTGTGCATGCTCGGCCATTTTTTCAGGGAGTGCAGGCAGAATCCGATCAGCACCTTCAATTAAATTGATCTGTACGCTTTGCGGATGAATTTTATTTAAACCATATTTATAAAAATTATGTTTGGCTTCGACCAATTCTGCGGAGAGTTCAACGCCAGTTGCACCTGCGCCAATAATGGCAATTTTCAACTCACGTGCTGTATTGCTATTTTGCGCATCCAAATATAACTGTAAGAGATCTTGTTGGAAGATTTCAGCTTGTTGTAGGCTGTCCAAATAGTGGCAATGTTCATACACGCCCGGCGTGTTGAAATCGTTAGAAACTGAGCCTAAAGCAAGAACAAGGGTGTCATAACTCAGTTGCAGTTATTCTTGAGTAGATTCATATTTTCCTTGTTGGACTTTGCTGAGCTGAATGGTTTTTTCAGTAGGATGAACATTTTCAAACTTAGCCAACACAAATTCATAATGATGCTTCGCAGCATGCGCATAGTAGTTAATTTCTTCTTCACTAACCGACATCGTCCCTGCGGCAATTTCATGTAAAAGGGGTTTCCAGACATGCGTGAGTTTCATATCTACGAGGGTAATGCGTGCTTTCTTTTTTTTCCCGAGTAAATCACCGAGTTGAGTGACCAGTTCTAAACCACCGGCACCACCACCGACAATGACAATATGGTGTAACTTGGAGTCATCAGCGTTATTCATTGAATTACCTATTTTATTATTGTTGAAAAAAAGAAGATGGCACGAGTATGCCATCTTCTTTTTTGCACGAATAACGAATTGTCTTACAAGTTACATAATCACATCATTGACCTAGAGGGTAGGTTTTAACTTCTGCTGCATCCGTATTAAAGATGCTAAAAAGACCTTTAATCCACATCATGAAACGCTCAAAAATATTGGCTTCTTCAATTTGCACGTCATCTTCAATATCAAAGGTATTGATCAGCTGATTATTTTGATAAACCGTAACGGTGGCTAATTTCATCACTTCAGCCAATGGCGCAGTGAGTTCTTTTTCATTTACTTCAACACTCAGTTTAGTCTGTGTTTCATGAAGTGGTTCAATGGCTTGAATTTGACCATTGCCAGTATTTAAAAGAATACGTTGCTGTGTAGGGTCAAAAGCTTTTAAATCGATGGCATAAGCTTGATCATAAAGTGAAGTTGTAATTAGTTTGGGTTGTTGAGTTTCCACCTTAAACATTTTCAAGGTTGATTTAACCACAGGTAATTCTGCAATTAATTGCTTATCTTTGATTGCAACTTCATTACGTGTATAGGTATAAGCCAAGTTCATGAGGTTGTGTGCTACTTCTGCACGTTTTAATCCACTTTTTGCCCCTAATACTACAACAATCAAACGACGTTCTGGTGCGTCAGGATTCGCGATCAAACGGTTGGCTGTTAAAGCTAAGTTATAACCTGCAGCTTTAGTAAAACCTGTTTTTAAGCCATCAACGGTGGGATCTTGTTTTAATAAGATATTGGTTGCACGGTGGAAGCGTTGGTTATAACTAAAACTTTGTTGTTTTGAATAATACAAATAGTCAGGTGTGTCAGTCACCAGTGCTTGCCCTAAACGTGCAAGGTCAGCCGCCGATGAATAATGTTCTGGCATGGTAATACCGGCTGGATTTTGAAAATTGGTGTCATTCATGCCCAAAGCTTTAGCTTCTTTGTTCATGCGTTCAATAAATTTTGGAATATCACCAGAAATGCGTTCAGCTAAAGTCACTGCGGCATCATTGGCTGACATGACCACAAGACCTGCTAAAAGCTGATCAACTGAAATTTGTTCACCTGCTTTGAGATACATTTGTGATTCATCCCATTGAACCACTTGTACGACTGGGGTTGCGGTCAGGATTTCATTTTTCTTTAAATGACCTGCTTTAATTTCCTTTAAAGCAATATAAGCCACCATCATTTTGGTAAGTGAAGCAGGGGCACGCTGAACATGGCTATTATGTTCTGCAATCACCTGACCCGACTGAGGGTCTAAAATGGTCCAAGCTTCAGCTTCAACGGTTTCAGGGACAATATTTAAAAGGGCAGCATTTGCTATCGTGGAGCATAGAAAACTAAGCAGCGCGATGAGGTAAATCATGTGTTTCAATGAGGTTCCTTAACCAACCATTCCGTTGGTGGTAAAACGAAAAAATTTTTAGGCATGCTATGCCTTTTTTTTTCTGCTGACTAGTCATTATTGTAGACAATTGCGACAGTTCCGCATTCAGTTGTAAAAAATGTTAATCTAATTGATAAGTTATCTTTTATTTATTTTATATCGCCCATTATGTTGCATTATCAAATCGAATTTGACGATTATCGTCAGCATCTAGTCCATGTCACTGCACGTTTCTTGGCAAATCCTACACAGGTGCTTTCGTTGCCTACTTGGATTCCCGGAAGTTACTTAATCCGTGAATTTTCGAAGCATATCGAAGCCGTTCGAGCATATGATGAAGATGGGCGTTTGTTACAAATTGAGAAATTTGAAAAAAATAAATGGCGTTTATTCAATACAGATCATGAGTTGATCACGGTTGAATATGATGTATATGCCTTCGATTTATCGGTCCGTGGTGCTTATGTCGATCAAAGCCGTTTATATGTCAATCCAGCTTGCGCATGTTTAGGTTTAGTTGACCAAGAAGATACAGCCATTGAGGTTGAAGTTTTCTTGCCACCCGAGTTAAAGCATTTCCAACTTGCGACTGGATTAAAGTCAAAAAGTTTAGTGAAAGGTCGTTATACCTTATATGCAGATAACTATGCTCAGTTAATTGATGCACCGTTTGAACTGGCGGAACAAACCCGTTTTAGTTTTGAAGCCAACGGCATTCCGCATGAGTTTGTGGTGTCGGGCAAACATGCTATGAACGCGCAGCGTATGCAGCAAGACATTGAAAAAATTTGTTCGACTGAAATTTCAATGTTTGGTTCGGCGCCATTTAAAGACTATACCTTTATGACCATGGCAACGGCCAATAGCTATGGTGGTTTAGAGCATCCAAACAGTACGAGTTTAATTAGCCCGCGTGATGATTTACCAAAAGCCAATGAACCTGTAGAACCATCGGCAGATTATCAACGTTTCTTAGGGTTATGCAGCCATGAATATTTCCACTCATGGTTGGTAAAATTTATCCGTCCAGAAAGATTTGTGAATTATGACCTCAACAAAGAAGGCTATACCTCTTTGCTTTGGATTTTTGAAGGTTTCACATCGTATTATGATGATTTGATTTTGCTGCGTAGTGGTGTGATTAATCAGGATTCTTATATCAAGCTTTTAAAAGCACAAATTGATCGCTATTTGCAAAATCCGGGTCGTGAGATTCAAACTGTGGCTGAATCAAGCTTTGATGCATGGGTGAAATTCTACCGTCAGGATGAAAACTCAAATAACGCAGGTACCAGTTACTACAACAAAGGCTGCCTCGTGGCGCTGTGTTTAGATCTTGGTTTACGCCTACGTGGTTCAAGTCTTGATGCCCTAATGCGTAAGTTATATGCAAATGCGCAAAATGGCATTCAAGTCAATGAACGGACAATTTTCAATTTATGTAATGAATTAACAGGTTATGATTGGTTAGAACAAATCAATCACTTGATTAATACTACAGATGAATTGCCGCTAGATCAGTTGTTCCCAGAGTTTGGCTTAAGCTATACGCTAAAAAATGACAAATCCTTGCCATTTGGTTTAAAACTGGCGGATAAGCCTGAAGGTGTGTTGGTTCAGTCTGCTCGTCGTGATGGTGCAGCGGCAAAAGCTGGCTTGTCTGCAAATGATGTGATTATTGCAATTGATGGTTTAAAAGCGACGGTTAAATTGGCAGAAAAATATGCCAAGCAAGACGGAACTTATACCGTACTAGCATTCCGCCACGATGAACTGATGAGCTTTGAAGTGAAAGCGGCAGGTTCAGAATTGACGGAAGTTCAACTTAAAGTTGAAGATCAGGCTAAAGCTGAGAAGTGGTTGAAGGCCTAATTTAAGCTAAAAATTGAATGACTGGAAAAAGGATGCTGAGGCCACTGCTGTCCCACAATTTTTCACAAGAGGAAGCTCATTTGAGCTTCCTCTTGTTTTATGGGTATTTTATCGGGTGAAAATAAAGCTTTTAAAGTTCTTCTTTCAAACAAATTCACTTGAATTAT
>NZ_VOZA01000046.1:0-20936 GCF_013420015.1 Acinetobacter sp. YH12039
CAATTAATTTGATGGCTTCAGCTTTAAATTCTGTGGTGTAAGTCTTGTGTTTCTTGCTCATGGTAAACTCCTGATGAGTGTGTTTAGTTTACCAAGTTAAAACCTCCTGTTTTTTCAGCACACATCACCACCAGTTATAACGACGAAGCAGAACGACCAGTACCTGTATTTTTAGATCCTATTGCAAACCCTGTGAGTCCAAGCACTTTAAATCAGTGGGCGAAACAACAGCATACCGCCGAACAGAAAACGACAACTAATCGTATTGCGTCATAAACAGATTTTTGAGCTAAGAACAGAAAAGATTAAACAAATTTAAAGGACGACATCATGACAACGTTATCACGACAACTACCTGATTTTTATGAATACCATGAGAATGAGACGCAATACTACTTACGACAAATGCAATATCCAGAAGATATGGCTTTGGTTCATAAATGGATGCATGAACCGCATGTTATTCCACAGTGGCAGCTCAATAAGTCAGAAACTGAACTAAAAGTGTATTACGAAAAAATGCTGGCAGATGATCATCACCGAATTTTGATTGTGGGGGTAAATGGTGAAGATGTGGGCTACACAGAGATCTACGAAGGAAAACGGGATCGATTAGGTTTGTACTACGACGGTGATGAGCTTGATCTAGGTTGGCATTTGTTATTTGGTGAAAAGTCCGTTTTTGGTAAAGGCTATTTACGTCCCGTCATGCGTTTATTGAGTTTTTATATCTTTGAAAATGCTGCATCAGCCAAGATTGTGGGAGAGCCTGATCATAGTGTGAAGCCTTATGCCGTCGTAGTTGAAGACATGTGCTATGAAGCGCAGCGCCTAATCCCAATGCCTGAAAAGACCGCCATGTTGTATTACTGCTTTAGAGAAACATTTTATTCAAAATTTGGTCATTACTTAAACGACTCCAAGGCATTTCAGCATCAGCAACTAGCTAAGGCGGTGTCATGAGTTATCGCTGCACCCACATGCACATACTGGACATGCGCTTTTCAGCGCATGTTTCAGTGGAAGAGTTTGAACAATGGTTGACTCAAGTTGAGCGCTTTTTTCTGAAAAGTCAGCCCTTTGTTTTGGTTATGCAAACGGCTGAGGGAACGACTTTTCCTGAAGAATATCGGCAAATACAGGCCGTTTGGTACAAGAAGTTTAAACATCTCTTTTTTCAATATTGTTTGGGTCTGGTGCGTATTGCGCAAGATCCAGATGACTTCAAACGTTTAAATACACCCGCGCTGCATGCAGCGTGGCGTGTGCCTTATTACGTTTCATTAGAACAGTCTGATGCGCTGCAATGGGCAGTGCAGAGGTGGATATGCAACAACACCCAAGAAAATTAAATCATGCAATTTCACCATCTCAAATTTCAGTCCTGAGTTTGAGCGTCGTGATTATTTTGTACTTAGCACATGCATTGCCTTTGTATTTTTACAATGTGGCTTTGCCTGCCATTTTACGACATCAAGGGGTAGATTTACGCTGGATCGGCATGTTATCGCTGCTTTATATTCCATGGGCATTCAAGTTTTTTTGGGCGCCTTGGATCGATCAGCTCTATGTCAAAAAACTCGGTAAACGTAAAACATGGCTGTTGTTTACGCAAATCGCATTGGTACTGGGGGTACTGGTTTTAGCCTTTACGCAGTTTTCTTATGGGCTGACTTTATTTGTCATTGTTGGTTTATGGATTTCAACGTTTGCGGCAACGCAAGATATTGCGATTGATGGTTATACCGTAGAGAAATTTACCGAAGGCAATTACCGTCTGGGCAGTATGGCACAGAGTATTGGGGTGGCCGTCGGTAGCATGCTTGGTGGCGCTGCAACTTTATGGATTTACCAATATTGGGGTTGGCAGTCAGCGCTCACAACTTTAGCGCTGCTGACATTTTTAACCATGTTTGCTGTGTTTTTTATTCAAGAAGAACCACAAACTCAAATTGCCAAAGCCAAACCAAGCCTACGACAAGCGTTTAAACGACCTGCGATTCGTTGGGCCTTGCTGCTCATCGTTTGTTATCGCGTGGTGGAAGCACCCGCTATGGCAATGCTGAATCCCATGTTGATCGATCAAAAATGGTCACTGTCTCAGATCGGGGTGTTGATGTCTGTGGTCGGTGCCGGTGTCGGTCTGATTGCAGCTGTTAGTGCAGCTGTATTGCTGAAAAAAATCAAAGTGACGCAATTGTTGGTCTGGGCAGGATGGTTACGTACATTGCTATATGCCGTCATTGGGGCAGCCGTTGTATTGGAGTGGTTGAATCAATGGCATCTGCTTTTAGGTCTATTTGTCGTGTTGATGCTAGCCATTCGTTATATCGCCATGACATCACTCTATGCCTATTTCATGCAGACCAGTTCTAAAGAACAGGCAGGTACCGATTTCACCATATTAGTTTGCTTTGAATTGCTCGTTTACTTTATTGGCGGCGCATTTTCAGGCTTTCTCGCAAAATCATTAGGCTATGGACATTTTTACTTGGTATTGGCAATCGGCTCAGTAATCAGTGTCTTACTTAGTCAACGCATTGTTTTAAAAACACAAAATTTAAAAACTCAAACACTTCCGACTCAATCGGAACTCTAAGAAATGGAAAAGAATATGAAACGTTTAGCTCTACCGATGCAACTGACTTGTCTCAGCCTTGCAATTTGCACTCAGCTTTATGCGCAAGACGTCACAACGGACACAGCACAAAATACAGCAGTTGAAACACAAACTACAGAAGCCACTAAAATGGCCCCGATTGTCGTGACGGCAACCCGTTCTGCGAAAAGCATTGCCGATATTGCGGGTACGGTGTACAGCATTCCTAAAGAAGAAATTGAAAAACAAGCCAATGCAGGTAAAAGCATAGCCGATATTGTCGGTTTATTGGTGCCATCACTGACTCCATCGAGTGGTACAACGTCTAACTATGGGATGACCATGCGTGGACGTGTGGTGCAATACATGATCGATGGTGTGCCGCAAACGGGATATCGTGATGGATCTCGACAACTGGCGAGTATTAGCCCGTCGATGATTGAACGAATTGAAGTGGTCTCAGGTGCAAGTAGTATTTATGGTTCAGGTGCGACAGGCGGTATTATCAATATCATCACCAAACGTGGTGGATCTGAGCCGCTGAGTTTTGAAACGAAAGTCGGTGTCACTTCTGGTAATAATTTTAAGTCTGATGCGCTAGCTTATGAAGCTGCACAAACCATGAACTTTAATCAAGGCAATTTACGCGGAACTTTAGGTGCAAGCTATACCAAACGTGGTGAAATACAAGATAGCCATGGCAACCGTATTGGGCCTGAGATTGCGCAAACAGACCGTCAAGATACCGACACCTTAGATCTAAATGGTCGTGTCAGTTGGAAAATTGCCGATGGTCAAACGCTGAGTTTTGGTGCGCAATATTATAATGATGAGCAAGATAGTGACTATGGTCCAGACTATGGTCCAAATTTAAATGCGCTGCGCTCACAGCCCGTGGGTGGCAAGCTGCCGTTGTCACTAAATGCAGTAAAAGGCTTACAACTTGCTGAACAACCACAAACTGAACGTTATAGCGTCAACGCACAATATGAAAATCAGGATATTTTAGGGCATCGTCTAAACGCTGAAACCTATTATCGAAATGAAAAAGCACGGTGGTTCCCATCTGCACGTCAAATGGCCCCTGAACTCTTCTTGGTGTATCAGTCAGAAACCGATATTGATGTGTTAGGCGCACGTGTTGCTCTACAAAAAGATCTTAACTTAAATGGTCGTGAACTGGGGCTAACCTATGGTGTGGACTATGAAAATGAAAAAGATCAACAAAATATCCAAATGTATGACAGTGCTACATTTATTCAAAGTAATGGTCTGAGTTATCAGCCGTTTAACTATTATGCCTTTGGCCCTGATGTTGAAACAGAAAAACTTGGGGTATTTGCCCAAGCGCAATATGAATTAACCGACCGACTAGGCTTACAAGCCGGCATTCGCCATGAACGTGTAGAAAGCGATGTCGATTCATCTGTGCCTTATATGGAAGCCATAACTGCAGATTTAACCCCAGGTTATGTGGCGAAAACACTGAATGGCGGCAAAGTAAAACATGATGCAACGCTGTTTAATGTTGGCGCGGTGTATCACTTAACAGATGCACAGCAAGTGTTTGCGAATTTCTCACAAGGTTCAAACTTGCCCGATGTGCAACGTATGCTGCGCGATGTGCCAGCAAATTCTGTGATTAATAGCCAAACCATTGACCCGATTAAAGTCAATAACTATGAACTCGGTTGGCGTGTACAAAATGCCGGTGGTTTAAATGCAGGAGTGACAGCTTTTTATAATGACTCAGATAAAAGCCTGAAATTTGGTGCGCCGAATTACACCATTGATGTTATTGATACCGATGAACGTATCTATGGTGTCGAAGCCAATGCCAGTTATGAAGTTCAACCAAATTGGACAGTTGGGGGCACAGTTGCATATACCACGGGCCAATTTAAAAATACCCAAGGTGACTGGCAAGAATTGGATGCTATTCGTGTAGCACCTTTAAAAGGTACAGCATTTTCAGAGTGGCAATTTGATAATGACATGAGCCTACGTGTACAAGCTTTAGCGATTGGCGGTACAGACAAAGCCCAAAAAGACGCTGTGAAATATGGATCTGCTCCAGCAGCGGCAATTAAAGGCTTTGCAACGATGGACGTGATTGCCAATGCAAAAGTAGGACCGGGTAATGTGGGCTTTGGTGTCTACAACGTGTGGAATACGGATTATAAGTCGGTATACAGTCAGTCGGTTGAAACTGTCTATGGCCCAATTTCTAGCCTAGCTGCTCAAGGTCGCACCTACGGTTTAAGTTATACAGTGAAATACTAATTTAACTCCTGAATCGGGTTTAAAGCACGGTATCGTGACTTACAAAATAGAGGTGGCTTAAGTCACCTCTATTGTTTATAACGTAGCCATTAAAAATGGATAACAAAAATAATGGATCGAAATAACAAACTGTTTATTGCCGCCAGTCTTGCCAATGGTGCAAGTTTCTCGATGATATTGCCGCTGTTGGCGCCATTGGTTCGTGAGTTAAAACTTACTGAGCTACAAGGTGGCGCGATGGTTTCCGTCGGTGCGCTGCTGATGGCTGTCGGTGCCATTTACATTTCAAAAAATCAATCTAAGTTTTCGATTTATCAACTCTTGAGTATCGGTTTTGTGGGCATGGCTGTGACATGGGGGCTATTTACAGCCGTGTTGATGTATGGCCTTACTGTTCATATAGGGATGTTGCTGCTATTTAGTTTATTAATGTTGTCACGCGCAGCGACTGGGGTATTTATGGCGATGCCACAGATTGCCTTGCAAACTTATGTGATGACCCGTTTTAGCAATGAGCAGCAGCGTTCACAAGCAATGTCAAAATTCGGTGCATTAAATAGTGCAGGCGTGATCATTGGTCCATTTCTAACCACCTTGCTGCTGGGCTTTGGTGGAATCATGACGCCGCTTTGGGCAGCAATCATTATTTTAGCGTTGATTTCTGTGGTCTTGGTGTTCAGCTTTGACCGACATACCGAACAGCATAGCGTTGAAAAGCCAGTGACAGAAAAGCATGAGGCAGCATCTACGGATTTGAGCATTCAGCAATGCTATCCATGGTTAATGTTGGGATTTAGTCTCTATCTTGCCATCGTGACCGTAAATTTAACGGCCGGGTTTTATATTCAAGACCGCTTTAATATGACTGCTGCAGAAGGCGCAGTGCATTTTGCAGAGTGTTCTCTCATCGTGGGTATTGCTTTGGTGGTGATGCAAACACTGATTTCTAAATATTTAAATTGGTCTGTATATCGCTTACTGTGGGTTGGGCTGTTTAGCATGGCTGCAGCCTTGCTAATTTCGGTTTTCACCAATGAATTACGGATATTCCAAGCCACGTACCTGTTATATGGTATATCGGTTGCGTGTTTAATCCCTGCATTTACAACGGGTGCAGCGCAAACGGCGCCCAGTGCGTTACAGACCAAGGTGGCAAGTTGGTGTACAGCCACTCAGGCTTTGAGCTTTGTTGTCGGGCCACTGATTAGCACGGGTTTATACCAGTGGCACAAAGAATTTCCGTATTATTTTTTATTTTTAGTGATGCTCGGTCTGATCGTATTCTTTTTATTTCAAACCAAAACTCAAACCGTGAAGCGAGTGACTGAGTGAAATATGCATCGAGTTGTATAAATACTTCAATAGGTCGGTGTGAAGATAGGACTATCCTGCCAATAGATGGTTTTGATTACATGATGTTACTTGATCGGTGATTGATCTTACAAAATAGATTTTAAAAGCAAGATTTTTGATTAAAAAATAACCACAATTGTTTCATTAATTCTCAAAGTACTGAATCAATAGTTTTCTCCGTTATTCTTTTTACATAAAAAAATAACGGAGGTTAAATGCTTAAATTTAATAATGATTTGGTTCTGGGCGCCATTTTTGATATGGATGGAACAATGTTTGATACTGAACGTTTACGGTTTCAAACATTGAAACAGGCATCTCTTGAATTGACCGGTGTTGAGTTTTCCGAATCGTATCTGATGAATTGTTTGGGGCTAAGTGCACAAAGCGCGCATCGATTGGCCCAAGCCGAATATGATGAAAACATTCCATACGCAGATATTCGCAAACGTGCAGATGAATTAGAGCTGGAGCATGTTCGTCAGTTTGGTGTACCGATCAAAAAAGGCTTGGTTCAAGTTTTAGAACGCTTACGCAAGTCAGGACTACGAATGGCCGTAGCAACATCGAGTCGCCGCGCAATCGCAGAAGAGTATCTCATCAATGCCAATGTGTATAAGTTCTTTGATGTCTTAGTCTGTGGTGATGAAGTTGAAAATGGTAAACCGCATCCGGAAATATTTATACGTTCTGCCGCAAAGCTGAATTTAAGTCCTGCTGATTGTTTGATGTTTGAAGATTCGGAAAATGGTGTGACTTCAGCCTTTGACGCTGGCGGTATTACCGTACTGTTTAAAGATATTAAATCGCCCAATCAAAACATGCTGTCCAAAGCCAAATATTATTATGAATGTATGTATGACTGCTTGACGGAACTTGATCCGTTCACCGCGCATTTAGAGATGCCACTTGTGCAAGAGGCTTTTCCACAAACACTCAATCAACTCACAGTCGGTATTCATGGTTTTGGGGCGATTGGTGGTGGCTATTTAGCTCAAATTTTGTCGCATTGGGATGGTTATACTCGCCCGAAAAAAATCTATGCTTCGACACGTAACCCTTTATATCGCTCTGCGGTCAATGCATTTGGTACCTATTGTATTCGCTATGGTCAATTGTCTTATGACGAACGCATTGAAAACATGGCAGTCATTGATGCTGAAAATATTCAGCAGATGCAAGAGATGTACACAGAGTCAAGTTTGGTTGCCATCTGTTTGCCTGAAAAAGCGATTGCAGAAGAGGCCAAAACCATTGCACAAGGCCTGTATGCACGACATATTGCACATGATGAGAAAGCCATCGAACCTCTAACGATGCTGATCATTTTGAACAAAGTCGGAGCAAAACAATTATTAATGTCACATTTAAAACAGGCTTTAACTGAGCTTGCTGGAGCGGTCGTTGCAGAGAAAATCGTGCAACAACATTATTTTTGCGATACCGTGGTCAACCGCATGGTGTCTAAGTTAAGTGACCAAAACCTATATCGTCAGCTCCGTATAAAATATAATATTTTCAAACAATTTCAATTAGATGAACTTGAAGTAGATGCTCAATTAGACTTAGAAGATGCGACGAAATTAAATCCAGATCAGGAACGTCAGGCTACTTTATATGTTGAGGATATGCGACGCAATTTTCACCCAAGTCATATATTGCAAAGCATGGATTTAATTTTATTCAATGCTGAATCTGACATGCCGATCTATGTAGAAAATAACAGTCCTTTGTTAGAAAAAATGCGTCAAATGATTTTGGTCGATCATATTGAAGATATCCAGTTAATTAAAAATCGCTTATGGAATGGCGTGCATGCCATGTTGGCTTGGCAATCTGCACTGTTCAATCATCAAACCATAGGTGTGGCACTTGCAGATAATCGCGTTGATCAATTTATGCATGAACTCATTGGCGAGGTGCAGGCTGGTTTAGCACGATGCTTACCAAATCGTGCTTTTGATCTAACACGACTGGCAGAAAGCTTTATAAACTCTTGTGAACATGCGTATAAAGATCCATGTGCGCGTGTGGCACGAGATCCTTTACGTAAACTTGCAATTAATGAACGAGTGTTGGGCTCGTTGGCGACCAATGTGAAATATGGACTGGAGACAACACATCTACAACAAGGGATTGTCTATGGTTTGATGTATGCCGTGAGTGTAAATCAATGTACGATGGATCAGGCTATCAACTTTATCCAGTTGCAATTTTCAGAACTGAAAAAGACCAACGAGCTTGAACAACTGGAACGTATTGAACAGATTGAGGCCAATGTAATGATACAGTTGCAGCATTTTTCTGATCAGTCCACAGAGCAGTTTACATCTTGGAAAAACCATGCTGTAACGCAAGATCAGAAAGATACTGCGAAATTTGCCTAAAATATAATGCTTATCTGTGCGCAATGTATATTGAATCAAAATGCTGAGTATGACTCGGCATTTTTTTCTTACAAAGAAGCTTTAGATGAATGAATTTCAGCTTTAAATGAATATTACTAAATCAAAATTGGGCAAAGTCTGTTTTGATTCATGCTTTAATAAAGCAGATTAAATTTAAAGTGATTTATCTGTGTTTTTAAAACCCTCAATGCAAGTCGTACCGACGCTCAATCAGGATTATCCCGATTGGCATCAAGGTCGTCAGCACTATGCTTTGTGGTATATAGAAATACAGGATCCTGAATTATTGGCGTATCTCGCAGCACTTCGAGCGCAGTTTTCAGATCTTTTATACACGCCAAATACGCGCCAATTTCATATTACCGTGTTTATTTGTGGCTTTATTGAAGAGTTAAATAAAACCCAATTAATAGATCATTCTGAACAACGATGGAATGATAATTTCTCAGCAGATGAATTGGCACTGCACCGACAACAACTTCGACAGTTATCGCTATCTAATATTCGGTTACGTACAGGTCAGATCAATAGCTTTCAAAGCGCGCTGTTTATTGAAATTGTGGATTTAGATCGTAAGTTAGAGCATCTACGTCAAGCTTTTAATTTAAGTTCGAATGAAATTGCACCGATCGAATATTGTCCGCATATCACATTGGGCTTGTATAAACAGGCATGGAATAGCGATGATATTTTTGAAAGAATCCAACAAGTTGAACAGCACTGCTTTGATTTTGAAAGCGAGCAACTGACTTTTGGTCATTATCAGGCTCAAGTACTACAAGGGGCATTAAGTCCTTATTATCAACATCAGTTTAGACAAAATATAGAGATGGCACAGTCATGATTCATTTCATTTTGGGTGGGGCGCGTTCAGGTAAGAGCCGACTTGCAGAACAAAAAGCCAAAGAAAGTGCTCAAGCCGTGATCTATGTGGCTACAGCACAAGCCTATGATGATGAAATGCAGGAGCGAATTCAGCATCATCAAGCAGACCGACCTGAACATTGGGGGCTGATTGAAGAGCCTCTATATTTAGCCGACCGCTTAGTTGAAATAGACCAAGCTCATCAAACCATTCTTATCGATTGTTTAACGCTGTGGATGAGTAATTTATTGCTGCATGAACAAGCAGACTTTCAACAGCATCAATGCCAAAAATTACTTACGGTGCTGCCAAAATTAAAGTCAGACATTATTTTAGTCAGTAACGAAACTGGGCTGGGCGTTGTTCCCATGGGACAAATCAGTCGAAAATTCGTCGATGAATCTGGGCGCTTACATCAACAAATTGGTCAAATCGCTGACCATGTGGTGTTTTGTGTTGCAGGTTTTCCAATGATCTTAAAAGGAGATAAAGCATGAACTGGTGGCAAGAACCCTGTCAAAATCCAAGTATCGAAGCTAAGCAACAGGCGTCAAATCACCAGTTACAGCTAACTAAACCTACGGGCTCGCTTTCAGAACTTGAAAATGTTGCGGTGCAACTTGCATCATTACAAAATACAGATCAGCCTAATATGGATTTTCCATGGATCACCATCTTTGCAGGTGATCATGGTGTGATGGAAGAAAATATTTCGGCCTATCCTCAAGCTGTCACACGCCAAATGCTACAAAACTTCACGACCGGTGGTGCATGTATTAGTGTCATTGCACGTGAGTATCAAGCCAAACTACAAGTGATTGACTGTGGTTCGGTGGGTGAAGCCTATGAATATGCAGGGGTAGAGCGCCACTGTATTGCCGCAGGTACGGCAAATTTTGCTAAAACTGTTGCGATGACCGAATCACAATGTATTGAAGCGATGAATCTTGGCCGTAAAAGTGTTGAAGATGCTATCGCTGCAGGTGCGTCTATTTATGTCGCAGGGGAAATGGGCATTGGCAATACCTGTTCGGCTTCTGCTGTCGCATGTTTTTTATTTAATGAGCCGGCCGAAAAACTGACAGGTGTTGGTACAGGTATTCGTGCTGAACAATTGGCACATAAGAAACAAGTGATTGATCAAGCTTTAGCTTTACATCAGGACTATGTCGGCCAAGATGTCTTTAAAGCTCTATGTGCTGTAGGTGGTTTGGAAATTGCCGCGATGGTTGGAGCGTACATTCGCTGTGCGCAATTGGGTCTGGCAATGGTCGTGGATGGATTTATTAGTACGGTTTCTGCCTTGGTCGCTGTTCGTTTAAATCCTGCTGTACGTGAGTGGATGCTTTTTGGTCATCAATCGGCTGAATATGGGCACCAACGTTTACTCCAAGCCCTTGAAGCTGAACCACTCTTAAAGTTGAATTTACGTTTAGGTGAAGGCAGCGGTGCCGGTGCGGCCTTGGGTTTAATTCGTTTGGCATGTCGCTTACATAATAACATGGCGACTTTCGCACAAGCTGCTGTGATTGGTGAAAAAGTTTAAATGGAACATTTCCGTTTAGATATATTGCGTCATGGTGAGACTGAACTGAGCCATACCTTACGTGGCTCTACAGATGATGCTTTGACGCAAAAAGGTTGGCAGCAGATGCAGCAGACCATAGATGAAGCATTAGACGGTACGTATACATACGGTTTAGCGAGCTGGGATGTCATCATCACTTCTGACTTACAGCGTTGCCGTTTATTTGCTTTGGAACTGTCTCAACAGCTTGAACGTCCAATGTTTGAAAATGCGAAGTTTCAAGAAATGCATTTTGGTGACTGGGAAGCAGTATCAACCAAGCATATCTATGAAAACACCCCAGAGTTACTCGCACAGTTTTGGCAAAGTCCAAGTACATTTACGCCACCGAATGCAGAAAGTCTTCAGCAATTTCAACAACGGATATTAAGCGGTCTAGATGAGCTAGTTTTGCAGGCTCAACAGCATCATTGGGACCGCGTTTTATTGGTTTCCCATGGTGGTGTGATTAAATTATTAAAATGTATGGCACAGCAAAGTCATTTAGATGATTTATTAAAAATGACTGCCGAATTGGGACAATTAAATTCATTCATTGTGAAAAATCGTGCAAATATTCGTATTTTGGAGCAAAGTGAATGACACCTTTTTGGATTGCTCTCCAGTTTCTCACGACTTTCCCGATTCAACTCAAAGCGATGCCATCGAAACAGCAAAATGGACAGTCTTTGCTGTTTTATCCAGCGGTGGGATTGTTGATTGGCGGCATTCTTGCCTTGCTTGCTTTCACATTTCACAGCCTGCCGATCATCTTACTTAGCAGTATTTTGCTTGTGGTCTGGATTTGGCTCACAGGTGGTTTACATCTAGATGGTTTAGCAGATACGGCAGATGCGTGGGTCGGTGGCTTTGGTGATGCCGAGCGTACACTTAAAATCATGAAAGACCCTGCATGTGGGCCGATTGGTGTGTTGAGCCTCGTCGTGATTTGCTTACTCAAATGGTCGGCACTTTATGTTTTGCTACAACAGCAAATGTATTTGGCATTGATTGTATTTCCAGTATTAGGTCGTTTAGCCCCTTTATTTTTGTTTTTAACAACTCAGTATGTCCGTGAAAAAGGCTTAGGCTCATCGATAGCAGCAACTATTCCACGAAAGTCGGCATACATGATATTTACACTCTGCCTAAGTGCATGTTTGTATTTTAGCTGGCCTGGAGTTGTGAGTATATTTACGTTTATTTGTACTTTACTGTATTTACGATGGAAATTTATTCAGCGTATAGGTGGCGTGACGGGCGATACAATTGGTGCAGCGATTGAAATCACAGAGGTGTCGAGTCTTTTAGCGTTTGTCATAGCACTTCATTATGTAATTGCTTAGTTTTACAGTGAAATGACTTAACTCCTGATTTAAAAAAAGCCCAGCTAATGCACTGGGCTTTTTATTTTATCCTAATAGATAAATGACCAAATGAATAAGTGATGGCCCAAGCAATACCATAAAGACCCCAGCTAGTACCATGCTCAAGCAGGCTGCAACACCTTCTTCTTTATGACGTGATAACGCCTTACTTGTACCAAATCCATGTGCAGCATTGCCAAGAGCCGCACCTTGCGCAAAGCGTGAATGCAATTTAAGCCCAGCCAAAACTAGGTCAGCCAAAGCCACGCCGGCAATCCCAGTAATCATGGTAAATAGAATCACCAATTCGACTGAACCCCCAATATTCGAGGTAAGTTCCATGGCAAAGGGGGTAGAAATGGAACGTGCCATTAAGCTATAAGACGTTTCTTGGTCAAACTGAAACAACTGTGCCAAATAAAAAGCACTGATAATTCCTGCTAACATGCCAATCACGATGCCCAAACTAATACTCAGCGCATGCTGACGGATAATTTGTCGATATTCATAGATGGGAATAGCAAAGGCCACAGTGGCAGGGCCGAGCATCCATACAATCCATTGGCTTTCTTGCATATAGGTGTCATATGAAATATGAAAGCAAAGCATGAGTATAATCAGCACAAACGGGACGAATAGTGCAGGGGAAAGAACCATATACGGTAACTTACGATGTAGCTTTTTCGCCAAAATATAACCGACAAGGGTCAGGACGAAAAACAATACAGAGATGCTGTTCAACCCAAAATCGTTCATAAGGTTTTTCCTGCTGTGTTGACATCATGATCTGTCGCAGTTTGGTGTTTCGCTTTAAGTTTTGCCTCGAGTTTAAAGCCCCAATAAACCGTAAATGCTGTAAACACCATGACACAGACGGTACCCAGTACCACGGCTAAAATTAACTGCCAGCCAGAGCTGAGTAATAAATCTTGATATTTAATTAATCCAACTACACAGGGGATAAAGAATAGAACCAGTTCAGCCAAAATAAAATCTGAGCCTTGTTTGATCCACTGCATTTTAAATAAACCACTCAACAATGCGGCTAAAAGGAGCAATAAACCAATCACGCCAGCAGAGATCGGCAAGTTAAACCAAGATTGAATGCAAGAGCCAATCCACCAGATCAATATCAATAAACTTAGCTGCGCTAAAGTTTTAAGAAACTGGGTAAATTTGGAAGTAGATTGTGGAAACGTATCCATGAGACGACAGTAGAATAGGAGATGACGCTATTTTAAAAGTGCATACCCTGTATAATTATGAATAATTAATTATTAATTATGCTTAAATGGAATAATAATGGACATTAAAAGCCTAAAAGTCTTTGTGACCATCGTACAAAAACAGAGTTTTAGTCATGCAGCAGAAGCGCTTTTTGTCACTCAGCCGACCATTAGTAAATTAATTCGTCAGTTAGAAGACGAGATCGGAGTGCCTTTATTTCATAAAGGAGAAGCAGGTCGAAAAAGGGAAGCACAGCTCACCTATATGGGAGAGCAGATTTATCAGCATGCTTTAGTGATTTTGAATGAACAACAACGGATGCTTGATACTGTCACCCAAGTTCGCGCCTTAAAACAAGGTAAATTGACTCTAGGTTTACCGCCATTGGCATCGGTATTGTTCAGTCAGTTAATTGCGCTGTTTCATAAAAAATACCCGAATATTGAATTAAGCTTTTTTGAGGTAGGGGCAACAGGTATTGAAAATGCCATTTTAAAAAAACAGGTCGACGTCGGGATTATTTTGGGTCACTTGAAACCGGTGCTGAGTGGTATTCCAGTGATGGAGTCACCTTTGTGTCTATTGTCCAAAAAAAACTCACAGTGGCGTAAGCGAAAAACAGTATCGCTGATTGAATTAAAAGAAGAATCCTTTTTATTATATGATGATACCTTCACACTCAATGACATCATTATACAGGCGGCAAACTACGTCGGATTTGAGCCCAATGTAGTGTGTAAAAGTAGCCAGTGGGACTTCATCGCCAAAATGGTAGATTCAAATGTCGGGATTGCACTCCTGCCTAAAATTTATTGTGAACAACTTGATGCGGCAAAATACCATATGGCTGAATTAGAAAATCCAAACCTAGACTGGAAACTCAGTATGGCCTGGAATACCACTGTTGCCATGAGTCCCGCAACGCGTGCATGGCTAGAAATCATTGAAGACAATAAAGACAAAATACATTTTTAGTTCGTTCACAGATCAAGCCGATAAATAAATGATTGGAAATGAAGGTTGATTTATGATTTGTATATCAAAGATTATTGAAAAGGATTTTGCAAAATCAACAGGCATGAATTAAATTGGGTGTTGGTCGTTATTTTTGATGGTTCATAAAATGAAATGGGATGATATTGGTCAACAACCGTGTTCAATCGCTCGTGCGCTTTCAGTGCTAGGGGATCGTTGGACCATGTTGATTATCCGTAATGCATTTATGGGCATTCGACGTTTTGATGACTTTCAACAAAATCTCGGTGTGACGCGTCATGTGTTATCCGACCGATTAAAGCGTTTGGTTGAAGAGGGTATTTTAACCAAAGTTGCTTATGTCGAGCGTCAGGAACGTTTTGAATATCGACTGACGCAAAAAGGCTTAGACTTGTATCCAATCCTTTTAGCTATGACACATTGGGCCGATCAATATATGGATCAGGGCTTAGGATCACCTGTTGAATATGTGCATCAGGTATGTGGGCAAAAATTTAAACCGGTTTTAGTGTGCTCATGTTGTGCTGAACCGATCCAAGCCAAACAGGTCAAACCTATATTTACCCAAGCCTATTACATCGCTCTAAATCAATTAAAACCTGCCTAAGCTGTTTTATGGCTTTCTTCAAGATGCTGATTTACATCTATTTAGCCAAAATAGCCTAAGCGGTATTTAGATTGCTTTAAAATTACAAACAATTTGCAGGCTTAGGGATTCCCGCTAAACGACTTAAATGCCGAGCGACCAAACCCGTGTTAAATTTGTCTTGTAACACCGCATTATTAATATCAGCGCTCACCGTTTTCATTAAAAATTTAATGAGTGGGCGAGTTGCCGGTGAGTGACCAAACTGTTGATAAAACTGTCGTACAGCTTGTAAAACTTCAAAATGCCAAGGGCTTAACTCAAGTTCTAAACTTTTAGCCAGTTCTTGGGCAACAGCTTCATTCCAAATAGTGTAATCCACCAAATGGCCATCTTGGTCTAATTCAAGATTCATATTCATTCCAAAAGAGAAGATTGTAGAAATGGATCGCTTTTACTCAAATTATTTGAGTGAAATACATCGTTTAAATCTAAGGCATAGATCAGCAAAAGCGGCATAGTCGATCACTTTCATATGACTATAATTCATACTTTTACCTAAAATTTCAGCATCATTTTCAAGTACATAACATGTGCCAAATTGCTGAATTTGTTCATCTGCAATATGTAAGACTGCTTCACCCATCAAGATGATCGCATCTTCAGGGTTGATTAAACTGGCTAACTGCTGGATGTGCTGTAGGGTATTGGCGTAGCTGGCTTGGACTAAATACAGCGTAGAATTTGACATCATCATTCCTCTTTTACCAATACAACACATGATCAAATTGTTGAATCAATTCAGTATTGAATTGAACAAACTCAAGTTCTTGTTCACTATTGATCACAAATGGATGCTGTGAATTTTTTTGTTCAATATAAATCGGGGTGAGATCATAAAACTCAAAGCTATCAACCATGTTGGAAGCGAGTTTAAACGCATGCTTGAGCTGACTAAACTCTTGTTCTGCTTGAAGTAAGCTTAGCGCAGCATCTTTGAGCAACACTTTTACGTCACAACCGAAGGTTGCAAGCACCATGGTCGCAGAAAGACTTTCATGTACTTGTAAGCTTGCAAGATTTGCATGGGTTAAAACAACCAGTACAGATTTCACGTAATTTTCCTTTTCAATGCTACAAATGCGCGGCAATAAAAATACTTAGAATTGCAATAAACGGTCTGCAGTTTGTACGGCATCGGCAAGTTCACCTAAGCCCACAAGTTCAAATTGCTCAGCTAGATTATGTTGCTGAATATTGTGACGCTGTGCATTTTCCTGATCTGTGATCCCACGTGCGAGCGCTGCACTTACGCAAACAGGTAAACGAATGCCGAGTTTTTGCCATTCTCTACTGAGTTTGCGTTGATCATCAGGCACCCATTGCAGGGCATTCGCCACATTTACAGCATCTTGATAGAAAAAAACCCGAAAGTTTTCGCCTTTCTGCTTCAGCGCTTGGGCAAGACCCAAAGCATGCCAAGCCAGTATCGAAGTGGGTGAGGAGGTAATTAGTAATAGAGTACTCATCGAAATTCACTAAATGAATAAACGGTCTAGATCGACAGTTTGTTCTGAGTTCAGAAGAAAAAGCTAGTATACAATGATTTACTCAATGATCTGAATATTTGCAAAGTTTTGCTTATTTAGGCAGCGAAGTCATTGCCAATTTTTCTTCAAATATAACTTTTGGTTTATTTGGGATTCAGCCTCAAGCTAACACTTTTCATAAATAAACTGTGCGGTTACATACTGAAAAATCTTTATATGAATAAAACGCAATTTTTGATTTTACAGAGTGCTATGATCTTTTCATTTTTTTAAACCACCTCATGAATATAGAGAAATTTAATTTAAGTTTATTTAATTCAATCAATGCTTCGGACAATGCTTTAGATTTCACCATTTCTTTTGCCATATTTATAGCCAATGATCTATTTTATATCGTGATTCTTTTGATGTTTTTGGCTTGGTTTAAAGGAAGTTTTGATACAAAAAAGCAAATCGTTAAAGCCACTGTGTTTACTATCGTCGCTTTTCTGATCAGCCAAGTGATTTCAAGTTTCTTTTACTATCCTAGACCCTTTGTCTTGGACGTTGGACGCACGATTATAGAACATTCACCAAATGGATCATTCCCGAGTGATCACATGCTGTTTTTTAGTACGATTGCATTTTCTTATATTTTTTCAAAGCAAAAAGCTGTCGGCTATGTATTTCTAGCTTTCGCTTTTCTTGTGGCGTGGTCGAGAGTCTATTTGGGTGTGCATTATCCAATGGATATGGCTGGGGCGCTGATCATTGCAGTTTTGCTGAATTTTGTCGGACTGTCTTTATGGCGAAAATATGGGTCTTATTTGGTGAGCTTGATCTTAAAAGTTTACGAGTTCCTATTCTCAGCCATGATTAAAAAAGGCTATATCCGCTAAATTAAGTTCCTTAGATATCTGCGATTTCTAAAGTTTGCTGCTGCTATAGTTACATTGCCAACATCTTGCTAGATGAATAATTCTAATGATTCATCTGGCATTCACATCCAGATCCTATACCTCAAAAAATAGTCAGACTGCTCAATGCTGTTTGCTCATTCGATAAGATCATTTCTAATATTTTGTTGCTGTGTAATATGTTTGCAGTGCGACTATTTTTAAATATCTTCTTCTAAACGCGTTCACTCAAATGCCACGAATAATTGTGATGTCTTCAAATTGGATCGCTAGCGAGATCATTTGTCGTAAATCAAATACAGTTAATATCCATAACTGCAACACAGTCAAAATTCTAAAGCAGTAAGATAAAACTAGAATGCTCTTGCAGATTGTTCGGCTCATGAAAAATGCTGAGGCGAAGTTTCAAAATTTAGATCTGTAGATAAGTTGGTGACGACACCAAGATGATGCCAAAGATTTGTAAAAGCTTGATAACTATAAGGAGTATCTAAACAATGATTTTAGTGACTGGTGGTTTAGGCTTTATAGGCTCACATATAGCCTTGAGTTTAATGGCTCAAGGTCAAGAAGTCATTATTGTGGATAATTTATCCAATGCAAATTTACAAACACTTGAACGACTAGAATTTATTTCAGGCATGTATGTGCCTTTTGTCAAACTCGATATTCGCAATACTCCCGCACTCAATAAAGTATTTGAACAATATACCGTCGATGCTGTCATTCATACGGCAGGCTTTAAGTCATTGGAAGAATCCGTCCTTAAACCACTTGAATATTATAATGATAATGTCAGTTGTATCATGAGTTTGCTGCGTGCTATGCAGCGAACAGGTGTACGAACACTGATCCATTTATCAAGTTTAGCGGTATATGGACAGTCGTCGGCAGAATTAACAGAAGACACAGAAATCAATTTTACCTATCCAAATCCCTATGTGAAATCTCAACAAATGGTGGAAGAAATTATACGGGATACGGCACGTACTGATAATGAGTGGAAAATTGCGATTTTGCGTTTAGGAAACGTCGCAGGTGCTTTCGAACATGCAGTTTTAGGTGAGTTTGTTGCGCCATTGCCAAAAAATATCGTGCCGCTTGCGATGCAAGTCAGGGCTTTACAACGAGACTTTATTGAACTTCGCAAACAAGCTAAAACTGAAGATGGTACTGTGGAACGGAGTTTCTTGCATGTACTCGACTGCTGTAAGGCGGTGTGGCAATGTTTGCAATGGTTGTCGCAGCAGCAATTCGCCTGTGAGGCTTTTAATATTTCAGGTGAGTTGGTTTCGATACAGCAACTGTTAGATACGCTTTCAGAAGTGACACAGGCGGAGATTAAGACGGTCGAATCTAGTTTTTACCCCAGCCATGAATATGACCAGCTTGGGGCAAGTACACAGAAAGCGAAAAGTACTTTTGATTGGCAGCCTGAACAAGATTTAAAGAAAATGCTAGAAGATGAATGGCGTTTCTATCAACAAACATTAAGAGGGAATTAACTCGTCTTGTTTTCGGTAAATTTAATCATCGTGCATGATTTTCTTTATAAAATCACGATAAAGATTATCAAATAAATCATTTATAATTGATAATGGTTATTATTTACAAACCTAAGCAAGTTACCTAAACTGTATTTATCAGCAGAATTTGATTCTGCACAGACGTTCAAGTTTTATAGATAAGGATATGAGGTCATTTATGCAAACACGTATTGAACATGACACAATGGGCGATGTTGAAGTACCTAGCGATGCGATGTGGGGTGCACAAACACAGCGTAGTTTGCAAAACTTTAAAATTGGTGGTGAACGTTTACCACGTCCAATGATTCGTGCAATGGGTCTCGTGAAAAAATCAGCTGCGATCACCAACGCAGCATTGGGTCAAATCCCTCAGGAACTTTCTGGATATATCGTCAATGCAGCCGAAGAAGTGATCTCCGGTCAATGGGATGCACAATTTCCACTGGTAGTTTGGCAAACTGGTTCAGGCACGCAAAGTAACATGAACTGTAATGAGGTAATTGCCAATATTGCCAATCAAAAACTGGGTAATCCGTTGGGCTCACAAAAACCTGTCCATCCCAATGATCATGTCAATCGTGCTCAATCGACCAACGATTCATTCCCAACCGCAATTCATGTGGCTGCAAGTCTACAAATCAATGAGCTTTTAATTCCTGCAGTAACAAAACTGCGTAATACCTTAGAAGCTAAATCTAACGATTTTAAAGATATTGTTAAAATTGGCCGTACACATTTACAGGACGCAACGCCTTTAACATTAGGCCAAGAGTTTAGCGGCTATGTTTCACAGCTCGATCATGGTTTGAAGCGTTTAAATCAAGCTTTAGAAGGACTGTATGAATTACCACTAGGTGGTACAGCGGTCGGTACAGGTCTGAATGCACATCCTGAATATGCTGTAAAAGCAGCAGCAGAACTTGCGAAACAAACGGGTCTGCCATTTGTCACTGCGCCAAATAAATTTGAAGCACTAGCAGGGCGTGATGCAGCTGTATTCGCGTCGGGTGCTTTAAAAACACTTGCTGCAAGTTTAAATAAAATCGCTAATGATGTGCGTTGGTTAGCCAGTGGCCCACGTTGTGGTTTTGGTGAGCTACGCATTCCAGAAAATGAGCCAGGCTCAAGCATCATGCCAGGTAAGGTCAATCCAACTCAAAGTGAAGCCATGACGATGGTGGTTGCTCAAGTACTTGGAAATGACACAACCATTAATGTTGCCGGTGCATCGGGTAACTTTGAATTAAACGTGTTTATGCCTGTTATTGCCTTTAACCTATTGCAATCTATTCAACTCCTCGGCGATGCATGTAATAGCTTCAATGACCACTGTGCAGTAGGCATTGAACCAAACCGTGAAAAAATCGATCATTTCTTACATGATTCATTAATGTTAGTTACGGCGCTCAATCCAGTAATTGGTTATGAAAATGCTGCGAAAGTTGCTAAAACCGCATATAAAGAAGGCAAAACCTTAAAACAAGTTGCGGTAGAACTCGGATTAGTTACTGCTGAGCAATTTGATGAAGTGGTTCGTCCTGAGCAAATGGTTTCACCAAATACAAAATAAATTGTTTTGAGATTAGGGTGTGTTGACATTTACAGCCGATAAATTGAGCTAAAGAGGCAACCATATAAATATACAAGCTAAAGCAACAGCGCTTTGATAGTTACGTTTTAGCTTATCGTATCTTGTGGCAATTCCTCTAA
>NZ_VOZA01000047.1:0-20223 GCF_013420015.1 Acinetobacter sp. YH12039
GCTTGGCCAGAAAAATGAGTCGTTCTCGCTGTTCTAAACTAAGTGGTACAGAAACAATTCGAGGCATGTGTGAACATCTGTTAACTAAAAAAACTTTTTCGCATGATTAGTTATTTTTGTCAACTTAAGATAATAAAGATGATTTTTTGTTTCATTGATTTCTTATTTTGAATTATTTCAGCCGTATTATATTTAACCCCACCATTAACGCATACAAAAAAAAGCCATCACAAGATGGCTTTTTTTACTGTAAACACAAATATTTATGCAGGAATACGCAGCACTTGCCCTGGGAAAATGTCATCGGCATTTTTTAACAAAGGACGGTTTGCTTCAAAAATTTTATTGTATTGATTTGCATCACCATAAAATTCTTTAGAAATCTTAGAAAGATTATCGCCTGATTTAACTGTATAAAATTTACTTTCCGGTTCTGGCGTTGCTACAGTCAACTGATCATCCACTTGCGCCACATGATCAATATTCCCTACCGCCAAGATAATCTTTTCACGATCTGCTTGGCTTTGCACCTGACCTTTCACTGTTGCTAGATCTGAAGTCCCGTTATAACTCACAGACAAGCCAGTTACAGGTAAGCCCAGTGCTTTGATATGACCCAATAACTTATTGGCAATTTCTTGTGCAGATGGTTCAGAAGGTGTTGCTGGCGCTGCCTGAGGTTCTGCAGGCGCTGTATTTTTTTTACCAATTCCTTTTACAAAATCAAAAAGACCCATGTTTTTCTCCGTTGTTTTTACTGTTTTAAATAATTTAACTATTGTTCAAACTCTATTTTTATAGCTAAAAAATAACCGCTTTTGAGTTGTTGTTGGTGACAGAAACGTAAGCTAATGTAAAAACAAAATATTCAGCATAAAAAAAGCCACCGAATGGTGGCTTTTTAAATCAGCATCGCTGAAATCTAAAATTAACCTAGTTTCTTAGAAACATAGTCAATTGCAGATTGTACAGTAGTGATTTCGTTTGAATCTTCATCAGGAATAGTGATGTCGAAATCGTTTTCGAAAGACATAACTAATTCAACTAGGTCTAGAGAGTCTGCACCTAAGTCATCCATGAAAGAAGCTTCGTTTTTGATCTCGTCTGCTTTAAGACCAAGTTGTTCAGCTACTGCTTGTTTTACGCGTTGTTCGATATCGCTCACAGGAATTCTCCTCATTGCTTGTGGCGTTTTTAATGCCGTTAGTTTAATTGAATCTAAATCGTTTTGAAAGTTTATACTTGAGCGCTTAGCTCATGTATAAACCACCATTTACATGTAATACAGTTCCGGTAATGTAACTTGCCTTTTCAGAAGCAAGAAAACTTACGGCATTTGCGATATCTTGCGGCTCACCTAAACGGTTTAAAGCCACTTGATCACTCATCTTTTTACGAATTTCTTCGCTTAACTGTTCTGTCATTTCTGTTGCAATAAAGCCCGGAGCCACTGCATTTACAGTGATTTGGCGGCTTCCCATCTCTTTTGCAAGGCTGCGACCAAAGGCCTCAATCCCTGCTTTTGCAGCAGAATAGTTTGCTTGTCCTGGGTTAGCAAAATGTGCAACCACAGAACTAATATTAATAATTCGGCCAAAACGTGCTTTGGTCATGCCCTTTAAAACACGTTTAGAAAGTCGATAAACGGCTTTCAAATGAATGTTGAGAATGTCATCCCAATCATCTTCTGACATACGAAGTAACAAATTATCTTTGGTAATACCCGCATTGTTCACTAAAACCAATACAGAACCAAAGTTTTGCTCAATGTCTGATACCAATGCATCAATTGCAGTTGCATCACGTACATCTAAAACTCTACCCGCACCATTTTCAGCAAAAGCTGCAGATAATTTTTCTGCACCCGCTTCTGAAGTTGCAGTACCTACAACAAAATAACCGTCTTGAATCAATTGCTGAGCAATTGCTGCTCCAATCCCTCGGCTCGCACCTGTTACTAAAGCAACTTTGCGTTCTTGTGTCATGCAATTTTCCCTTCTGCCACTAAAATGGCATTCAGTGCATCTTCCATACGACCTTTCGTGTCGAGTGGGAATGCTTTTTCAATATTTGGCAAACGTTTTGCGAGATTCGCAAGGACATTACCCGGACCACATTCAGCAATGTACTGAATACCTTGGTCTTGCAAATACTGCATGGTCTTTGTCCACTGTACAGATTGGTATAACTGTGCAGTTAACGCCTGACGTAATTGCGCTACATCAGTCGCGATTTCAGCGCCTACATTTTGTATTACAGGTATAGTAGGCAGCTCAATGGCAGTTTGTTCCAATGCTGTCGCAAACTGTTCAGCAGCAGGTTTCATCAATGCACAATGCGATGGTACAGAAACCGGAAGTGCGATTGCTTTACCGCCATTTTCTTTAGCAGCAGCCATAACCGCTTCAACCATGGCTTTATCGCCCGCAATGACAACTTGACCTTGTGCATTGTAGTTTGCAGCATCTACTGAACCTTGGCCTTCTGCTTGAGCACAAAGTTCAATGACTTTGGCATCATCTAGACCCAAAATTGCCGCCATTGCACCTTGACCTTCAGGTACAGCACTTTGCATTAACTGACCACGTAGGTTCACCAGTTTAACGGCATCACCTAGGCTCATCGCTCCCGCAGCAACCAAGGCGCTGTATTCACCTAATGAGTGACCTGCAAGGTATTTCGGTGCAACACCACCTAACTCTAACCACACACGCCATAAAGCAATACTGGCAGTCAGTAGTACAGGTTGAGTAAATTCTGTTTGGTTTAACCCTTCACCACTTTGCGCAATTTGCCAAAGATCAAAGCCAACTACTTCTGATGCTTCTGCAAATGTTGCTTGCACACTACTAAACTGTTCTGCAAGTTCAGCGAGCATGCCGACTTTCTGTGACCCTTGACCCGGGAACACGAATGCAGTTTTAGTAGCTTGAGCTGCTTGCTCGAGTTGTTTAGCAGACATAAAAAAATCCTTTATCAAGATTGGTGAATTTATGCTATTTGGACATTTATTCAACACAATCCCATGTAAGCTTGTTTCAGGGACGGAAATTTAACACTTAATTTTTGTCTTGGTAATTGCCAAATGCAACAAAAAATCGGTACAAAAAAAGGGAGCTTAACGCTCCCATTTTTTCTACTAAGCTTGACGCTTAATACATCACCAATTATTCAGCAGATGCTTTAGCGAATAATTGACGACCACGGTAGATACCATCTTTAGATACGTGGTGACGACGGTGAGTCTCGCCAGTAGCTTGGTCTACAGTTAATGCATTCTCGGTTAAAGCGTCATGTGAACGGCGCATGTCACGGCGAGAGCGACTTTTACGGTTTTGCTGAACGGCCATGATGGCTCCTTACAAAGATCGAAAAAATGGATCAGAACAAATTCGATTGTCTTATACTCAAGAGTATAACACAAAAATTAGTTAAGTTTACCCTTCAAACCTGCCAAAACATCAAACGGGTTGTCCCGTTTTTCTTCAACAAGCTCTTCAGCGGCAGGTTGATGCTTATGTTCACAAGCATCGTGCTTAGGTGACAAAGGCATCAACAATAACAATTCATCCTCTATCAGTGAGAGTAAATCAGCAGTCGCAGGTGCATCATATGAACCTTTGGTTGTTGCTTCACTTTCACCTAAAACGATGAAATCAGCATCCTCATCCAAGCGCTCTATCAGTGACTCGTCATCTACAAGAGCTAGATGAAAACTTAAAACAAGTGGGATCTCAACAGTATCCAGACAACGCTGGCATTCCATTGGAACATTTGTTTCAACATGACCATCCAGCCATACAATGCGATGATAAGCATCCATTGATAGCTTACAGTCTATGTTAATCAATTGATCATCAATTGATCCAACAGCTTCACGAGCAATACGAACAAAGCGAGATAATGGCAGTGTTCCTGACCATTTAAAGCCCTGTTCAGCCCATTTAAACGGCTCAATCTGTGCCGGAAAGGTATTTGCTGACATAATTAAGGCGGCAATTCTACAAATTCATCAGTACTCTGTCAAAGATTAAGATACAATTTTGTACTTATTTAGACAGACCATTTGGGTAACTTAAGTTATGCATCTGTTGCAGCCGCAAACAGAAGTGAATGTTTCATCACTTATGAGCACAATTTCAACGCTTGATTCTGACATTTCAACCGACCAAGTGCAACTCTCGGCTTGGGAGAAACTTTCCACAGAAACAGAACACGTCGAATGGCTCATCTTACACTTTAATCATTGGTTTTCCCACCTGAATGTGAGCTTAGTGAAAGGTGACTTTGAGCCCGAATACTTTCCTGCTGATTCAAACGGCCCTGCCCGTATTCAATTTGCTCATGGTTATTTCAATAGCGCCTTGCATGAAATTAGTCATTGGACTATTGCTGGTGATCAACGTCGTTTACTTCCCGATTTAGGCTATTGGTATGCACCTGATGGTCGTAGTAAAGAGCAACAAGCCCTCTTTGAACAGGTAGAAATTAAGCCGCAAGCGATCGAATGGTTATTTGCAAAAGCCTTTGGGCGTAAGTTTCGTGTCTCACTTGATAACCTTACTGGTGAAGGAGGAGATGGCAGTAGCTTTAAAGATAATGTCTACGCACAATTACAGGCTTATTTTAAGGGCGATGCCAAACTTCCACGCGATGCTTGGCGCTTTATCCAATGCATTTGTCACTGTACACGTGCTGGCAAAATGTTACAGGCGAATGAATTTCAACGTGAAATGCTTGATTAAATTATACAATTTGACTGCATTTCACATTGCACAAAGCAAATAGACCGCGACATAATGTCTAGAGCTTTTAATAATAAGAGGAAAACGACATGTTGCATTTAAGAATACATCCGGAAAATCCTCAACCCCGTTTAATTACGCAAGCCGTTGAACGGATTCGTGCCGGCGATGTGGTGGTTTATCCCACAGATGCCGCCTATGCCATCGGTTGCCAGATTGGGAACAAAAATGCCATGGAACGCATTGCCCAAATTCGTCAGCTCGATGCTAAACATCAATATGCGATTATTTGTGCAGATTTATCTGACATTGCCACGTATGCCAAAGTCGACAATGCCATGTATCGTTTATTGAAAAATAACACCCCTGCGGTCACCACCTTTATTTTGCCTGCGACCAGTGAAGTTCCTCGCCGTTTAATGCATCCTAAAAAGAAAACCATTGGACTGCGTATTCCGAGCAACCCGATTTGCCAATTGTTACTCAAAGAACTCGGTGAACCTTTATTAACATCGACCTTAATTTTACCGGGCCAAAAAGAACCGATTGATGATCCTTACGAAATTGAACTGCAAATTGGCAAAAGAATAGATGTATTAATTGATGGCGGTTTAGGTACTTTAAATACCACTAGCGTTGTAAACCTTGCAGGTGAATACCCTGAAGTGATTCGCCGTGGTGTCGGTGATGTCAGTGCCTTTGAATAGCATGTACTGTTAAATACATGCTGTTACCGATCAGAGGCACAGCATGTAAAAGTCCTCTGCTCAAAACGCGGTTAAAGCACCTTTCGATAAAGGAATCGACCTGATGACTTTATTTCAAATTTTACTCAAGCTCCAAAATGCGACAGACCTCAATGTCTCCGAGCAAAACCGTCTCAATCATCTCGCCATTTATGCCACTGAGCCTTGGACTTTAGAATCCACGGCTCAACTAAGGGCAATAGACAAAAATTTAATTTCACCAATAGCGACAACACCGCCGCAGGTTTTTCGTTATTTTCTGCATGCATCAACGGTCAAATCACTGTTTAAACGTAAAGCTAATCAAAATCTCTGCTCGCAAGCGCAGTGCCAACTCATCATCGAATTTGCACTTGAGCAGAGAGTCTTACCAACAGGCTCAAAGTCTTGATAGTTGGCTTTTGCTCAAGCGCGATAAAGCTGCATAAATTCTTTTAAATGAATTTTTTGTTGCCCTTGCTCATCAAAATTATTTGTATCGAGCCATGCTGCATAAGCTTGAGACAACATTGGCCAATCCTGATCCAACATCGCAAACCAAGCGGTATTACGATTACGACCTTTCACAATCACATGTTGACGAAACAACCCTTCAAATTGAAAGCCAAAACGCAAAGCAGCATTTTTCGAAGGCGTGTTCAAGTCATCACACTTCCACTCCACCCGTCGATAACCTGCTGCAAAGCACGCTTTTAACAATAGATAAATGGTTTCTGTTGCTGCGGTTGATTGCTTCATTAAACTTGAAAAATAGACATTGCCAATTTCGATGACAGCATGTGCTGGGCGCACATTGAGCAAACCAATCCACCCTACAATGGCATCACCAACCTCAATGACATAATGTATCGAACCGGCAAAATGAAAGGATTGCTGAAAATAATCACGCAATTGCTGCATGCTTTGAATTTGAGAATAAGGCAAATACGTCCAACAGCGTTCATCAGGTTCTTGTTGTACTGTCTGCCATAGCCGCTGTAAAAGACTATCATCAAGCTGATCTGGCAGCATTGGAATAAGCCGAACAGATTGCCCCATTTCGGTTTTACATCTGAACTGGCAAGGTTCAAACTGCGCCAACGTCATCCCTACGGCCTGACCCCATTGATTATATTGTTGTGGCATAGCAAATATTCTTTTAGTCAATTCATTCAAATCATTTCATGATAGACGCCCACCATCCAGACATCACAGCTTAAATAAGTTCATGGATTGATGAGTGTATTATTTATAATTAACACAAGTTGTGATCGATATCACAGCTTTAAAATTTTACATGTGTATAAATAAAGCCTATTCCCTATAAATTTTATGTTTTTACCCAATTCAACCGTTCAGTAATTTCTTTAAACGCATTTTTCCATTACACTATTCCCTATAACTTTTGTGCTTTTACTTTCGATGTGAGATCGAAGCGAAAGCTGTCTGCATGCCTTTGAAAATTCGCGTGGCCTATAATTGCAATGAACCAAACTGTCCATAATTCTATGGAAGATGCTCCACACATTCGCGTTTTGGATGAGTGGCAAGAAGCTATTCCAGAAGATTTGTACATCCCACCCGCTGCATTTGAAATTCTATTAGAGCATTTCGAAGGACCACTCGACTTTCTGATTTACCTGATTCAAAAAAATGGCTTCGACTTATTACAAGTCGATATTGCCCCGATTGCATCCCAATATTTGTCTTATATGGATGCAATGAAATCTCTAGATATTGAATTAACTGCAGACTATATGGTGATGGCAGCCCTATTGGCCGATTTAAAATCGCGTCTATTATTGCCAAAACCTAAATCGACCGCGGCACATGAACAAGATCCTAAACAAGAATTGATTGACCGTTTAGAAACCTATTTGCGCATCAAACAAGCTGCGGAAAGATTAGGTCAAATGTCAGTGTTGGATCGAGATACATTCGATACCAATGTCAGTTTAGGAACGATTGTCGAAACCAATGATGGTTATGACATTCAATTGCTTCGTGATGCCATACTCTGTGTTTTTAATCGACCAGAACCGGTTACCCACCAAATTTTACAAGAGCCTGTCTTACTCGAAGAACGTATTGCTTATATTGAAACTAAGCTTGAGTCAGGTGAAGTATTAGATTTTCCGGACTTACTCAAACCAAGCCAAGGCCGCATGGGTGTTGTCGTGACATTTATGGCCGTGTTGGAACTGACACGCCAACAAAAAGTTCAAATTGTCGCATCAGGTGTAGAAGCACCGCTTGCAATTCAGGGAGCACGTGCATGAACACTGAACTTAAACAAATGACTGCGGTGACTTCAGAAGATAATCTGCATGAAATTTTGATGCAGCTTGAAGCCATTATTTTTGCCAGTGAAGCGGCAGTGAGTATTGCCCGTTTAAAAGAGGCTTTCCAAGACCGTTTCAGTAAAACTGAATTACGCCAATATTTGCAGCAACTTTCAATGCTGCAACACGGCAGATCAATTGAACTTGTTGAAACCGCTCAAGGTTTCCGTTTTCAAGTACGTGCAAAATATCGTAATATTATTGCACAGACCTGGCCTGAACGACCAACTCGTTTATCGCCATCCTTGCTCGAAACTCTTTCTGTCATTGCTTACCATCAACCGGTAACCCGCGCAGATATTGAGCAAATCCGTGGGGTGACCAACAATAGTCAAATTTTACGTACGTTATTTGACTGGAACTGGATTAAAGAATCTGGTTTTCGTGAACTCCCAGGACGACCCGCGTTGTTAGTTACAACGCCTCAATTTTTAAATGCTTTTGGTCTAACCTCTTTGGGCCAATTGCCTCCCCTGCAGGATGCCAAGGAAGCTTTTATGGCCCTCGATGCGAATGCACCGAAGTCATAAATAGGTGAACTGTTGATGATAATTTCTAAGGTTATGCTGTCATGAGTGAAAAATTGCAAAAGGTGCTCGCACGCGTTGGTTTGGGTTCTCGCCGTTATATGGAAGAAGTCATTGCCGCTGGTCGTGTGAGCGTAAATGGGCAAGTTGCCCAAGTGGGTGAACGTATTGAACCGGGTGATGAGCTTCGCATCGATGGTCGTAAAGTTCAGTTCCAAATTGAAGACGAAATTCGTCGCCGTGTGTTGATTTACTACAAACCAGAAGGCGAAATTTGCTCACGCAATGACCCTGAAAACCGTCCAACGGTATTTGAACAATTACCTCAAATTACCGGTGATCGTTGGGTGATGGTGGGTCGTCTAGATATCAACTCTACAGGTCTATTGCTGTTCACGAATGACGGTGAACTGGCGAACCGTTTAATGCACCCTTCTAGCGAAATCGAACGTGAATATGCCGTTCGTGTCATGGGTGAAGTCACTCCTCAGTTAAAAAACAACATGTTACAAGGCGTTGTTTTAGATGATGGCCCTGCAAAATTTGAGTCATTCTCTGAAATTGGTGGTGACGGTATTAACCGTTGGTATCAAGTGGTCGTAAAAGAAGGTCGTAACCGCGAAGTTCGTCGTATTTTCGAATCTCAAGGCTTAAAAGTGAGCCGTCTTTTACGTACACGTTATGGTTCAGTGATTCTGCCACGCGAACTGCGTACTGGTCGTTGGATCGAGCTAGATAAACAAGATATTGACAACTTAACCAAGTCGGTTGAACTTAAACCACGTCAAGGTACTGGCCTGTTTGGTATGGCGAAACGTCGTACTGAACGTATGCAAGACAAACCAATGGCAGCACGTCGCGGTGGTTACTTACGCCAACAACGTCGTGACAGTGACGAAAACCAGCCACAACAAAGCAATGGTTATCAAGACAATCGTGGCGAACGTCGTACTGGTCGTACTGAAGGTGGTTTCCAAGGCAATGGATTTAATCGTTCAGAGCGTCGCAACGAAGGGTTCAACAATAACCGTAATGATCGCAACAGTGAAAACTTCGGTAACCGTGAACGTCGTAACGACAATTATGGCAATCGTGAGCGTCGTAATGACTCTGTGCCAAGTCGTGCATTTAGCGGAAACAACAAAGGCTTTAAGAAATTTTAATTTCTTAAGTATAAAAAAACCGCTCATTTGAGCGGTTTTTTGTTTCTTTATACTGACGGAATCAACACTGACGGAATCACTGGAACATCAATCCATAACGCCTCTGGAAAGAGTTTGGCTAAATATGCTTTTAAATATTCAGCAGTATCTTTAGAAATCAATACATCTTGCGATTCATCATTTAAATTATAAGCCAGTGCATAAAGCGCCAAGCCACGACTTTTTAGTGCTTCCAAACTTAAAATCGTATGGTTAATGCTGCCCAAACGCCCCGAAGTCACCAAAATAACGGGATATTGCTTCTCTACAACATAGTCGATGGTTAAAAGGTCCGTAGTCAATGGCACCATCAACCCTCCCGCACCTTCGAGTAAAACGTTGTCATATTTTTCAGTTAAACGTTTTGTCGCGTATTCAATTTTAGCAAAATCAATGTCACGTCCATCGAGTTTGGTGGCGAGATGTGGCGACGCAGGATAACTAAATATTTCAGGCATCGTAAGTTTGGTTTCATCTTCGACCAACAACCTCGTACCCATAATTTGACGATGTTGTTCTATATCCTCAGAAATATCGACATTGCCCGTTTGGATCAACTTTTGGGTAATAGTTTTTTGGCCCTGCTCATTCCACAATTTCGCTAAATAACCCGTCGCATAAGTTTTACCGATGCCTGTGTCTATTCCACTGATAAAGTAAATTTGAGCCACTTATTTTTTCCTTACAATACATTGGATGGGATGATAGGTCAGCGGATACTGAAAATCCTCTGAATCAGGAGCATGTACAAACTGTGCATAATCCAGATAAAACTGTTGCAAAGTGCTTTTTGTCCAGCGATGTTGTGCCGTTGCAGTCACTCCCGTTGCCTTAATATGCTGAAGCACATCGCGGGGATGCTCAAAATACAATTGCTGTACCTCTTGCTTCATCATGACAAATTCAAAACCACAATCCATCAAAAACCGTTGCAGCAGATGAATTTCAAAATAATCCAAACCGCAGCCCGTCAGTTGCTTCATTTCACGCAAATTTTCCGTACCAAAACTGCTGAATACAAAATATCCTTGTGGCTTTAAAGCTTCATATATTTTGCTAAACAACTGCGGTAAATCGGACATCCACTGCAAAGCAGAACTTGAAATAACCAAGTCTAAGTTTTGCGGAAGCGCCTGCTTTTCAATATCACCCATCAGCAGATGGGTATGGGTCTTTTGCAAAAAGGTAGCATCTTGCAAAGTGACGATATTTTCAGACAAGTCATTCAAATATAAAGTATCAATTGAACAATGCTTTAACACTTCCTGCGTGAACATTCCTGTACCGCAACCAATTTCCAAAGCCTGATGCCAATGTTTTTTCCCGACATACTGATCCATCAGTCCTGCCAGCTCTGTGCAGATTCTTTTTTGAACCACAGCCTGCTGATCATAGGTCAACACAGCTTTAGAAAAGCGCTGCTTAATTTGAGATTTATCCAGCATCTTACTCTGCCATTAGTTGCTTGATTAATGTATGCAGCTCTTCTTGACCAATGTTGGAAGTCAAAGAGATGCGTAAGCGCGAACTATGCTGCGGCACAGTGGGCGGACGTACAGGCATGATATAAAAACCTGCCGCTTGCAAAGCTTGAGCCTTGGCAACAGTTTTATTCGACTCGCCAATAATGACGGGCACAATATGTGATGTAGATGGACAATCAAAACCTTTGTCTTGCACCGCTTGTTGCAAATTTTGACTGATTTGCTGTAAATGGTGACGCTCTGCTTTTAAATTTAAAACATTCTTGAAAATAAAATCTGTCCATGCCATACAGATCGGGGGCTGTGCAGTACTAAAAATCAACGGTCGCATCGAGTTAATCAAATAGTCACGAATAATCGAATGACAAATGAGATACCCCCCTATTGAAGCCAGTGCTTTACCAAATGTACCGACTAAAAGATCAATATCATCCATCACCTGATATTGCTCAGCACAGCCTAAACCACGCTCACCGCGCACACCGATTGCATGCGCCTCATCGACATACAACATCACTTTGGAAAATTGTTTTTTGATCCGTACCAATTCAGCCAAATCAGTTTCATCACCATCCATACTGAAAATCGATTCAGTCACCACAATGATCCGCTCAAAAGCCTCATCTTCATGGTATTTACATAAAAGCTGAAATAGATGCGCCAAATCATTATGGCGATAACGTACATATTTCGCACTCGATAATCGGATGCCATCAATCATACTGGCATGAATCAGCTTATCCGCCAATATCAAGGTTTTACTGTCTGCCAGTGCAGGTAAAATCCCGATATTCATGTGATAGCCGCTGTTAAATAACAGTGCTGATCGGCCATGAAAGGCATCACTTAATGTTGATTCAAGTTGCTCATATTCTGGAAAATTCCCCGTCAGCAACCGCGAAGAGGATGAACTCATCCAACGCTGTGCGTTCGGGGTTTCATCAAAAAATTGTTCACGTAGATGTTGGTTTGAAGCCAAACCTAAATAGTCATTTGACGCTAAATTCAACATGTTGTGATCGTGAATACTAATGTAACGATCGTGCTGATGATTTGAAGTGAACTGACGTAAGTTGCCTTGCTGTTTTAGTTGATCAAGTTGATCTGAAAAATGGTT
This sequence comes from Acinetobacter sp. YH12039, assembly GCF_013420015.1. Classification (NCBI taxonomy): domain Bacteria; kingdom Pseudomonadati; phylum Pseudomonadota; class Gammaproteobacteria; order Moraxellales; family Moraxellaceae; genus Acinetobacter; species Acinetobacter sp. YH12039. Next base: position 12,143 of record NZ_VOZA01000047.1, read on the forward strand.
GAGCAGATTCATGCTGGCTGCTCCATGTTTTTCACCACCTCAACCATTTGTTCTAGCAAAATTTTTAATGCATGCTCTGAAATAATATATGGGGGCATAACATACACCAGCTTACCAAATGGACGAATCCAAATACCACGACGGACAAACTCCTGTTGTAGGGTTTTCATATCTACATTAAAGGTCAATTCCACCACACCAATAGCACCAAGTATTCGTACATCTTTGACATGTTCAAGCGATGAAAGTGCTGGTAAATGAAACTTCAATTGAGCTTCGATACGTCGAATATTGGCTTGCCAATCTCGAGACAGCAGCATTTCGGTACTTTTTACAGCCACAGCACATGCCAACGGATTTGCCATAAAGGTTGGGCCATGCATAAACACACCAGCTTCGCCTTGGCTGATCATATTCGCAACTTTCTGCGTGGTTAGAGTTGCAGACAAGGTCATATAACCGCCTGTCAGCCCTTTGCCAATACACATAATGTCCGGCTCAACTTCAGCCCATTCCCAAGCAAAGAGTTTTCCTGTTCGCCCGAAACCTGTCGCGATCTCATCGAAGATCAGCAAGATATTGTATTGCTTGCAGAGTAATTTAGCTTGACGCAAATATTCAGGATGATAGAAACGCATACCTCCTGCGCCTTGTACAATCGGCTCAAGAATCAATCCCGCAATATTTTCATGCTGTTCAATCAGAGTCTTTTCTAGTTCAGCAATATCCGCTGAATTCCACGCTTGGTCAAAGCCAATTTGCGGCGCAGGAACAAAAATTCGATTTGGCAAACTTGGGCCAAAAATTTGATGCATCCCTGTCACGGGATCACACACAGACATCGCATTCCAAGTGTCGCCATGATAGCCAGAACGTGGTGTGACAAAATTGGTTTTATTCGGTTGATGTAAAGATGCCCAATACTGCACTGCCATTTTCAAGGCTACTTCGACAGCAACCGAACCTGAATCGGCAAAGAAGATTTTATCTAAACTGGGCGGTGTGATTTTTAACAGTAATTTAGCCAGTTGAATCGCGGGATCATGTGTCAATCCACCGAACATGATATGTGACATCTGTTGCAGTTGATCGGTCACTGCCTGATTTAGCTCGGGATGGTTATAACCATGAATTGCACACCACCATGAAGACATACCGTCAATCAATTGACGACCATCTTCAAGCTCAATCATTACCCCTTGCGCACGTTTCACTTTAAACGTTGGAAGGGGCTGAGTCATCGATGTATAGGGATGCCAAATATGCTGCTGATCAAATTGTAGATCGGTTAAATTGACCATCCCTCACTCCATGTATCAGGCTAAAACATCAATGTGGCAAGATGTTACCCCCACGCCAATGAAAAATAAATTGCCATAAAGCCCAGCTATTCAGAGATTTGTTCTATTTTCTTTAAATATTGGAAGATTTTGCAACTTATGACTTCAGATTCAAACAATGGAAAGCCATGTGAGCCAGAAACCAATTCAGTCTCCAAAAACTTTACAGCTAAATTACGCAGTAAGCGTTCAACTTTGTAACTAACCAAATAATCTTGCTTAGCAAAAATATGGTATTGATGACCTGTGTAGTTTTTCAAGATACTGACATTATTAAGCTTCTCCAAACAGTTTAATCCTGCTCGAAGCACATCTAAATTTTGCGCTTGAATCAAACTTTGCAAGGTGATGAAATCTTGCTTGCTGCTATCAGTGCCCTGACAAACCATATAACCAAACTTTTTTAAGGTCGAAATTGCATCCTGCTCGAAAGATTGTTTGAAGCTTTGAAAACTGACTTGATCCATCGCAGCAGGCCACTGTTCATCAGCCACAAAACTTGGATTTGAGCCTAATGTGATCAGCACTTTCTGTTGTTGATATTTTTTTTGAATTTCATCTACCAAAATCGTCGCCAATTGACCACCAAGGGACCAGCCAATAATCACATCAAATTGCTGCGCCAATTCAACTTTCTGTTCGAGCACTTCTAGATTTAAGGCATCAAAAATATTCCATAATTCGACCTGATAACCTTGAGCGATCAATGCCTGCTGTAAAGGAGCAAGTAATTTACGACCGCCGCCCCAGCCAGTAATAAGTAAAATCTGTTGTTTCAATGCAAACTCTAAAATTAAACGATTCCAAATAGTATAAAAGTTCAGAGCACGTTTGATAGTGGCATTTCAGCACATCAACCGATTTGCCAAAAGACATTCGAAATCTACTTCAATAAATATAAAATCAGCTAGCCTACAGCGCTTTAAAATTTGCTAAGATCAGATAAAGAACAATATAAACTGATGCTCTATGAAAGTTTCTTCATTGCTAAAAATCTGTTTAATGACATGTGCTTTAATAGCAACCACCCAAATCACAGTTGCCGAAACATCAATACTCAGCACCAGTCAAAACAAACAAAAACAATGGGTAGGCACACCCGCACCCAACTTTAAATTACAAGATCAAAACGGAAAATGGCACGAACTGAAGCAATATCAAGGGAAATGGCTCGTTCTGTACTTTTATCCCAAAGACAACTCACCCGGTTGTACAGAAGAAGCCAATCAATTTAAAACCCTGTATCCACAATTTTTAAAAACTAATGCGGTTGTTTTGGGCGCAAGCTTAGATGATGTTGCATCACATCAAAAGTTCTCTAAAGCACTCGGACTTCCCTTTCCAATTCTTGCCGACCAACAGCATAAGCTGGCGACACAGTTAGGCATTGTACGAAACTTAGGGATTTTAAAATTTGCCAAACGTGAAACCTTTCTCATTGATCCGAAAGGTATTATTGTTTATTACTACACCAGTGTGAATACACAGACACATGCGGCGCAAGTTTTGGCAGATATCAAAAAACTACAACAATAGTTTTCATGACTTAATAAAAAACCCAGCTTGTGCTGGGTGTTTAGATTTTTTCGTAAATTACATTTGAGACTGAATATAGTTTGGAAGGCCAATGAGTTCGATCAAACGCATTTGCTTTTCAAGCCAGTAAGTATGATCTTCTTCAGTATCTGACATTTGCTGACGCAGCATATCACGGGTCACATAGTCACCCTTTTCTTCACACAATTTTACGCCTTGTGCAAGTTTCTCACGTACATGATATTCAAGCGCCAAATCTGCTTTTAAACAGGTCACAACATCTGTACCGACTTCAATATCATCACGATTCATATTTGGCGTTCCTTCAAGGAACAATACGCGACGAATCAATGCATCTGCATGTGAGCCTTCTTCTTGGCTTTCATGATCGATACGTTCAAAGATTTTACTTAAGCCCCAATCTTCATACATACGGGAATGAATTAAGTATTGATCACGAGCAGCCAGTTCGCCACCGATCAGCATATTTAAGTAGTCTACGACTTCTGGATTGCCACGCATTTTCTTCACTCCATACCCTTTTCAAATATTATGGACAAGTTTCAAAATGAATGCAAAATATAATTTTTGTAAGTTTATGATTTATATAAAATTTAAATGATAAACATACGCATTTGCAGTTCAATTCCGCGCATTTTTCACATATAAAAGAAGCCCTTGCAGAATATTCAAAGCGCTTAGAACACAAAATAAGCAAAAATCGCTAGATGCTGTTTTTTGTAACAATTAACAATGCGTCTTGTTTAGCAAAAATTCGCCGGATTGATCCAAGACGCCATACTTGCAATGCCTCGCCTCTATTCATGGAATAGTGCACTGATGACCCAAATTTCCAAAGAAGACAGACTTAAGCTGAAGTCCAACGTGCATTGTTCCATGCTTGCTGCTGCTTTGAATCTAAAAAAGTCCAAGCGACAAAACGGCTTTCTTTTTGTCCCTGAGTCATTTTAATAGTTTTCACATCCACTGCGCCGCTCTTCGCTAAGGCCTTTAAAAGCACTGGCAATGTTGTTTTCTTGGAAACTAGTGTACTAAACCAAAGGCATTGCTCTGCAAACTGAATGCTCTCTTGCACCATTTGGCAGACAAATCGTTCTTCGCCGCCATCACACCAGAGTTCGTTTTTTTGACCTCCAAAGTTTAACACCACCTTGGTACGATCAACCGGCTTGCCCAGTTTTCTTAATTTTTGCGTTGCTGTCGCGTTGGCTTCATCTTGCGAGGCATGAAATGGCGGATTACACATGGTCAAATCAAAACGATCTGAAGGTTTGATCACACCATTGAAAATATTGCTCGCTTTTTTCTGCAATCGAATCTGAATACCTTTACGCAGATTCGGATTTGCCTCCACAATAAATTGGGCACTTTTAACCGATGCAGCATGAATGTCTGAGCCGACAAATTTCCAGCCATAGCTTCGATGACCAATGATCGGATAAATACAGTTCGCGCCAACGCCAATATCTAAGACTTGAACGGTGTTTCCAGCTGGAATCAGACCTTTATTGTTAGCACTCAACAAGTCAGCCAAATAGTGGATATAGTCCGCTCGCCCCGGAATAGGCGGACAAAGATAATCTTGAGGAATATCCCAATATTGAATGCCATAAAAATGCTTGAGCAATGCTTTGTTGAGCATTTTCACAGCGTGCGGATCAGAAAAATCTACCGATAAATCATTATATTTATTTGGGCTGACAAAAGGCGCAAGTTCCGGACAACTCTTGATTAACTGCGGAAAATCGTAACGACTGCGATGCAGATTTCGTGCATGTAGTTCCGATTTTTGTTGCGGAAAAGATTTCTTTGCTTGCGCCATATGAATGCCAATAATCAACGGGAGAACAGAATCATCTGATAAGGCAGGATCTATACCTGCAAATTAATCGATATTGTACGTGAATTTAACTGACAATGACGCCCCAATCCTTTTATTTGCCTATCTGCAAAATCCATAACCACTTGGAAGCCTATTCTTATTTTATCTGGACATTTTTGTTTGCTATAGCATTCAATCTCATTAAACAAAACTGTGAAACATTACTCAAAATTTAAGCATGGAACGGAAAGAATCTCGTAAAAAGCCCAATCACACATGATTGGGCTTTTTACATCAAGATAAAATCTTGTAATTTAAAGATAAATAAAAAGATGTTAGAAACCATTTAAAGTGTCTGTATTCTCACCAATAAAAATGTTTAGTCTATGATGTACATCAACATCATGGACCGGATATAATTTGAGATGCTGATCACTATGTCTGACAAGGAAATACAACGTCTTGCAGTTCTACAAGACGTTCGCGATCGACGTATTACACAAGTCCGTGCTGCTGAAATCCTGAATCTTTCTACCCGCCAAATTACCCGATTATTACAGAAGCTAAAGCAAGACGGTGTTTCAGGCCTGACACATGCCAGTCGTGGTCAACCTGGCCATCGTCGCCATGATGAAGCCGTAAAGTCTGAATGCCTTTCCATTATTTCTGAACATCTGCTGGGCTTTGGCCCAACCTTGGCTCATGAGAAGCTGATGAGCATGTTTGGTCTGAATATTCCTGTGGAAACGGTTCGTCGCTGGATGACTGCCAATGAGCTCTGGATTCCGCGATCCAAGCGTCTGAAACGGCCATATCAGCCTCGATATAACCGGGATTGCTTCGGTGAGTTGATCCAGATTGATGGTTCATATCATGACTGGTTTGAAGGACGAGCCGCCAAATGCTGCTTGCTGGTTTATATCGATGATGCCACTGGAAAGCTGTTGCATCTGCGCTTTTGTGAGGCTGAAACAACCTTTGATTATATGCTTTCAACCCGAGCCTACATTGAGCAATACGGCAAGCCGTTGGCCTTTTATAGCGATAAACACTCGGTATTCCGAGTCAATCAGAAATCCTGCCAAGACAGCAAGATCACGCAATTTGGGCGGATCCTCAACGAGTTAAACATTGATATTATCTTTGCCAACTCACCGCAGGCCAAAGGTCGTGTGGAACGTGCCAACAGGACACTTCAGGATCGTCTGATCAAGGAGATGCGTCTGGAAGGCATCAGTTCGATTGCCGAAGCCAATGCCTGACTACCCTGCTTCATTGAGCAGTTCAATCAGAAGTTTGTCAAGTGTGCGAGAAATTCCAAGAACTTACATCGCCCTTTAACAGAGTTTGATGCTGAACTGGAGGATATTTTCACCTGGCAAGAACCGCGTAAGGTCACGAAGAACCTGACCATCACGTATGACAAGTGTATTTATATACTTGAGCCAACAGCACTGAATCATAAGCTTGTTGGGCAATACATTTCATTTCTGGAGTATCTGGATGGCACTGTAGCGATCATGCATGAAGGACGGAAGATCAACTATAGCACCTTCAATAAACTGTCTGGACTACAGCAAAATGCAGTTGTTGAGAATAAAAGATTAGGCTCGGTTCTGGCCCATATCCAGCAGCAACATGAGGAGTTGGAGAAACAGAATAAACGTTCCCGTCTCAAGAAAAGTATGCCGAGTCGTAAAGCTCAGAAAGCTGTTATTGAACAAAGATATTTAAATCCTGTTCTTGACTCTTGCAGTTAAAAACAGGACATTTTAAATGGTTTATCGCATAGACATTTTAATTGGTGAATAGCAGAAGAAGCTTAGACCTAAGATCTAGGCTTTAAATTAAAGCGCACAAGTTAGATATGACTCTTTGTCCATTTTTCTGTGAGATTTTGCGTCCATACTCATAAGAATATGCATCTATCCAACATTCATCCCATATTCACGCTTTTAAGATCATAAAAAAGTACTTTTGCAGCGTTCACATGCATTCTCTGCTGAATTTAGTGCACATTAAACCCAATCATCAACATATATTTTTTCAAATCAATCAAAGACAAAACTAAATATTTTCAATATGATAAAAAATGCGTCAATTAAAGTTGAAGAATATGAATAGCAAGACAACAAGACAGATACTCGTCACAGGCGCGACAGGCTATATTGCCAGTTGGGTCATCAAAAATTTACTCGAATTAGGTCATACAGTGCATGCCACAGTTCGAGATCTGAATAAAACATCAGGATTTGCACATCTCGAAAAAATTGCAGCTAAAACAACTGGCGCTTTAAAACTGTTTCAAGCCAATTTATTGGATGAGGGTGCATTTGATTCAGCCATGCAAGGTTGTGACATTGTGATCCATATGGCATCCCCTTTTGTTGTGACCAACTATAAAGACGCAATAAAAGACATTATTGAGCCGGCTATTTTAGGCACTGAAAATGTACTCAACAGTGTCAATAAAACAGAATCTGTACAACGTGTTGTCGTGACTTCAAGCATCGCATCAACCTATGGTGATGCCATTGATATTCTACAGACCGAGCATAATGAATTTGATGAATCGCATTGGAATACCTCCAGTTCAGAAACTCATCAGCCTTATCCATATTCAAAAGTGATGGCTGAGCGCAAAGCGTGGGAAATGCAAAAAGCACAAAACCGTTGGGATCTGGTCTGTATTAATCCAGCACTGGTCATGGGGCCATCTTTAACAGCGTCAACACAGTCAGGAAGCGTTGAAGTTCTACAACAGTTTGCCAATGGTATGACTTTGGCCGGTGTTCCACCAATGTGGAATGGTATCGTCGATGTTCGCGATGTTGCCGATGCGCACGTACAAGCAGCTCTCAATCCCGCAGCGAGCGGACGTTATATAATTAGTGGTGGCACATTAAGCCTATTAGATATGGGCAAATTATTGCGCGCACATTTTGGGAATAAATTTCCATTTCCGCGCAATACCTTACCGAAGTTTGCTTTTAAGGCATTTGGCCCTCTTGCCGGCTTCCCTCGTAAATTTGTTGAACTCAATATGGGCTACCCAATTTACTTTAATGCAGCTAAGAGCAAGAAAGAATTAGGGATCGAATACCGTGATATTCAAAACAGTGTGGTTGAGCATTTCCAACAACTTCTCGATGACGGTGTTGTGAAGCAATATATTCCGTGAATCACTCATCAATAAAAAGCCACCTTGAATAGGTGGCTTTTTATATTAAAAAACTAGGGTGTGTTGACATTTACAGCCGATAAATTGAGCTAAAGAGGCAACCATATAAATATACAAGCTAAAGCAACAGCGCTTTGATAGTTACGTTTTAGCTTATCGTATCTTGTGGCAATTCCTCTAA